>JAGBZZ010000178.1 GCA_017652965.1 Clostridia bacterium
CCATGCACGCCTTTCGGCGTGATCAAGGCGGCAAGGCGAGGCAAAAGGCGCCAGTGCGCCTATCCCCAGCCTTTCTTTATCCAAGACCGAAGGGCTTGGTATGGAATCAATTCGCTTTGCGAATTGTATGGCATCGCGGCTCGTCCGCGCATGGCATCAGCCGCAGGCTGTATTCTTCACATCCCTTCGCTCTTGATTCCATCCCGCCTTCGGCGTGATCATAAGATCCTCGGTGCAGGTGGGGGGGCTATCTCCTTTTTGCAGATCTTGAGGTGCGGGGGCTTTACAAATGCCGCAAAATGTGGTACAATATACTGTATATGAGCGACAGCAACCGACGAAAGGGCATTTTCCATGACCGAGCTTCTTTTTATACGCCACGGATACAGCGAGGGGAACAAAAGCCACCGCTTTTCAGGGCAGAGGGATTTCCCGCTTGACGAGGCGGGGCGCCTGCAAGCGGCCGAGCTTGCCACCTACCTTACCGGCGCCTATCACGTGGACGCCATCTACGCAAGCGACCTTTGCCGCGCCTGCGACACGGTAAAGCCGCTGGCCGAGGCGCTTGACCTGCCTGTGCATCCTGTGCGGGAGCTACGGGAGGTCGACGTCGGTCTTTGGGAGGGGGTGCTTCGCGACGAGGTGGAGCGCCAATATGCCGAAACCTATGCCCTTTACCTCAAAACCCCGGGGCTTGTGCGGTTTGACGGCGGAGAAAGCTTTGCCGAGATGCGCGCGCGTGCCCTTGCCGCCGTGCAAAGGATCCTTTTGGAAAACGAGGGGAAAACGGTGGCCATCGCGACCCACGGCGGCGTGATCCGCGCTTTGCGTACCGTTTGGGAGGACATCCCCCTTGCGCGGATGGGAGAGATCCCGCAGGTGCCGAACGCCTCGGTCACGGTTGTCCGATACGAGGGCGAGCGCGCCACCCTGGTCACGGCGGGATACAGTGACCACCTGACCGAAAAGGTAACCGAAAGGCTTGTCAATTGACGCCGCCCGCCGTATATTCCATAAAAACCTTCTGAGAGGAATTTGCTATGAAGATTTCTACCGAGATCTGCTCGATCTCCCGCTTTGTCGGCGAGGAGGAGGCGATCCGCCTGCTTGCCGCTGCGGGCTTTGAGGCATGGGATTTTTCCATGTTTGATATGGCCACTTACAATTATTCCGAGCGGCGCATTACCGACAGCGACCACCCCCTGCACGGTGCCGGCTACCGCAGCTTTGCCAAGCGCCTTTACGAGGTCAGCCGTGAGTGCGGGGTCGTTTGCAATCAGTCTCACGCGCCCTTCCCCACCTATTGCCCCGAGATGCTTGACTATCTCCTCCGCGCGATCGAATGCACTGCCATTGCGGGCGGCAAGGTCTGCGTGATCCACCCCGATAATCTGAGTGATGCCGACAAAAATCTGGCGCTTTACGAGAAGCTTCTCCCCTTTGCCAAGGAATGCGGGGTAAAGATCGCCACCGAGAACACCTTCCGCGTGGAGGTCAAAACAGGCAGGATCCTGCCCTGTTGCACCTCGGATCATAGCGGCATTACGGGACTTCTAGACCTTATAAACGACCCCTACCTCGTCGCCTGCCTGGATATTGGCCATGCCGAGCTTGACGGGCTTTCCACCTCGGCCTGCGAGATGATCCGCGCGCTGGGGGCAGATCGCCTTGCCGCCCTGCACGTCCACGATAACGACAAGTGCCACGACAGCCACCTGCTCCCCTTCACCGATGCGCTGGAATGGGAGCCGATCGCCGCCGCCCTTGCCGAGATCGGCTATCGCGGGGACGTTACCCTCGAGGGCGGCAACTACGCCAAGCGCTTTACGGCCGATACCGCGCCCGAGTGCGCCGGGGCCATGGCCGCGGCGGCCAACCGATTGCGGGATATGATCCTTGCAAGACAACGGTAAGAAAAAGCAAAAAGACGAACACGGGTGTTCGTCTTTTTGCTTTATCCGGGCAGATACGTTTCTTACGGTGTGCCGGTCCTTACCACTGTTTTGCGGTAGGCGGCCGGGGACATTCCAAGGCTCTTTTTGAAAAGGCGGCTGAAATAGAGGGCATCGTCCATACCGCAAAGCCTCGCGATCTCACCGATGCTGTAGGTGGTGGTGGAAAGGAGATGCTTGCCGCGGTCAAGGATAAGGCCGGTATAATACTGATGGGGCGACACCAGCATGCTCTTTTTGAATATTTTTTCAAAGTAATTGCGGCTGATGTGGCAAAGCTCGGCAAGCTCACCGTTTTTCCGCCTGTTCCAGGGCTCGGCGCGCATCAGGTCAAGCGCCTTGCGGATCTTCTGAAAATCGCTGTAGGTCTTCTGGTCGCGGCGTATGCGCTCGGCAACCAGGGCGATCAGCGAGACGAGGCCGCCCTCGAAGTAGAGATCGGCAAAGTCCTCTCCCGCGCGGAAGCTATCCCGCGCACCGTGGCAATATTTCTCAAACTCGGGGAACGCACCCACGAAATAGCGCCGCTCCTCAAAGAAGGAGAGCATCCGCTCGGGCTCGCTGCCCGAGAAATGGATCCAGAAGAAGTCGGTGGGTGTTTGATAGATACTGTAAAGCTGCGGCTCGCCCGGGCGAAACAGGCAGATCTCCCCCGCCCTCATCGCCACGGTGTTCTCACCCTCGTGCACGACAAGCTCTCCGCTTTTTACATAGATCAGCTGGTAGTCAACACGCCCCCTCTCACGGCGGATCCGCATATCGGTGCGCCCCTCGCAGTAGCCAAAGGTGTTCACAGAGATATATTTTTCGCTGGCGATCCCGCATTCCTCTGTCTTTCTCATATAGTAGGAAAACATCGCATCACCCCCTCGTCTATTATAGCACAAAAAACTCTTTTGTCCATATATTTATCTTTTTTTATATAGCACCCCTTATATCTTTTTGATACAATGGGGATACGTAGAAAAAAACGTTCCGCCCATCGCGGCGGCTATCAAGAAACTACAAAAAAGGAGAAGCACAGCATGCTCATTGACGTTCGTGAACCGTTGAAGACCGCAAGGGTCGGTCAGCGGAAGCGCCTTAAAAAGCTTGGCACCGTAAAGATCAACTACGTGGAGGCGACCCCCGTGGTCTTTGGGGGACGGCTTTTGCGCTTTGAATGGGTAAGAAACAAGGTCTGGGGTGGCCGCGGCGGTATTGAAAGAGAATACGGCTACTACCACCTTGTGGATCAGGAAACCGAGGCCGAGGTCAGCGCTTTTGCCCATGACCACGCCTTTGGCTGTGCCTATGCCGAGGATGGAGTCATGTACGTGCACGGTGTGCGCGGCGAGGGAGGCGGCAACGTGCTGGACTGCTTCACCTCGACCGATCTTAAGACCTGGGAATGCACCGAGTGCATCACCTTCCCCGAGGATATCAACGTCTATAACACCACGGTCTGCAAGGGGGACGGCCGCTATATGATGGCGATCGAGCTTGGCGGCAAGAACCCCGTTGTCGGCTATGGCTTTACCTGCGTCTTTGCCGAATCGCATGATCTTATCCATTGGACGCTTCTCGATATGATGGAGCATTCCTATTCGCGCGACCGCTACACCGCCTGCCCCTGCCTTCGCTATGTGGACGGCTTCTACTATATGATCTATCTCGAAAGCGCCCCGCTTCGCCGGTATATTCCCTATATCGTAAGAACACGCGACTTCAAGGAGTTTGAGCTTGGCATCACCAACCCTGTGATGTGGCCGGACGATGACGATAAAAAGGTCATCTGCCCCGAGCGCTTCACGGCTGAGGAGCTTGACTATATCGAGCACGCCGTGGACTGCAACAACAGTGACTTTGACCTCTGCTACTTTGAGGGCAAGACCCACATCGTATACAGCTGGGGCAATCAGTTTGGCAAGGAATTCCTGGCGCTGGCCGAATACGACGGCACGGTAGAAGAGTTTCTTACCTCGTTTTTTGAATGACGGAGGGGCACGTGATGAAGCGTTATTATTTTACCGATGAGCCCATCAGGATCTTTGGCGTGCCGCACTTTGAAGAAAAGCGCACCCTCTGCCGCCTGCCCGAGGAGCTGGCATCCCTCCTTTCCTGGTCGAAGGTGGGGATGCGTACCCCCGGGGCGCGGATGTGCTTTCGCACCGATTCACCCATTCTGCGCGTTGGGGTGGAGCTTGCGACCCTGCATACCGACGTCGGGATGTCGCTGTATGCCTGCCAGTCGGCCCATATCCTGATCGGCGACCGCCGCACGCCGCATTATCTTAGGCCCGTGTACCCCAAAAATTATGAGGAAAAATGCTTTGAACGCGAGCAGACAAAGAGCCCCGTGATGGAGGACGTAACCGTCTTTCTGCCGATGGCCGAGCTGATCGACACCGTGTGGGTGGAGGTCGCCGACGGCGCAAGGGTCGAGCCGCCCACCCCCTACCGTGCGACGGCACCGATCGCCTTTTACGGCTCCTCGATCACCGAGGGGGCACACGCCTCCCGCCCCTGCAACGCCTACACCGCCATTCTCTCGGCACGGCTGGATACCGACTATTATAACTTCGGCTTTTCGGGGAACGCCCGAGGGCAACTGCCGATTGCCGACTACATCTGCACGCTGGACATCAGCGCCCTGGTCATCGACTATGACCACAACGCCCCCGACCCCGAATTTCTAAAGAATACGCACGAGCCCTTTTTCCGCCGCATCCGCGCGCACAAGCCCACCCTGCCGATCCTCTTTACCACCCGTCCGAACTTTGAGCATACGCCCGATGCCGCCGAGCGCCGCGCGATCGTCCGTGCGACCTATGAAAGGGCGGTGGCAGAGGGGGACAAAAACGTCTACTTTATCGACGGGCAAAGCTTCTACGGGGAGAGCGAGCGCTACCTTTGCACCACCGATGCCACCCACCCGAACGACATCGGGCATGAGCGGATGGCAAGCGTTTATGAGCCCATCCTTGCCGCTATTCTCGAAAACGCGTAAACAAAACCATACAAAAACGAGGTAAAAGCAATGAGCGAATTTACTTATAACGAGTCAAGCTTTCTCTTGGACGGCAAGCCGTTTACCGTCCTTTCGGGCGCGATCCATTATTTTCGCGTTGTCCCCGAATATTGGGAGGATCGCCTTAAAAAGCTGCGCGCCTGCGGCTTTAATACGGTAGAAACCTACGTGGCGTGGAACCTGCATGAGGGGCGCGAGGGCGAGTTTGATTTTTCAGGCATTCTGGATATCGTCCGCTATATTGAGATCGCCCGTGACCTTGGCCTTAAGGTCATTCTCCGCCCCGGCCCCTACATCTGCTCGGAGTTCGAGGGGGGCGGGCTTCCTTCCTGGCTTCATAACTACGAGAGGATGCGCATCCGCTGTAACGACCCCCTGTATCTCCAAAAGGTGCGCCCCTATTACCGCGAGCTTCTGACCCGTATTGCCCCCTACCTTTGCACCAAGGGCGGCCCCATCATCATGGTGCAGATCGAAAACGAATACGGCTCCTTCGGTAACGACCACGACTATATGCGTGCGGTGGCCGCCATCTACCGCGAGTATGGGATCGACTGTCTCCTCTTCACCTCGGACGGCCCCTGCGATTTCATGATCGGGGGAGGCACGCTTCCCGAATACCCCGCCGTGATGAACTTCGGCTCCAAGCCGAGCAATGCCTTTGCGATGCTTGAGCGCTATCACCCCGGCCAGCCCCCGATGTGCGGCGAGTTCTGGTGTGGGTGGTTTGACCACTGGGGCGAGGAGCATCACACCCGCACCCCCGAGGCTACGGTGGCCGACCTGCGCGAGATGCTGGACGCGGGCGCCTCGTTTAACTTCTACATGTTCCACGGCGGCACCAACTTCGGCTTTACAAACGGTGCAAACCACGGTGAAAGATGGGGTGGCTACGCCCCCACCGTGACCAGCTACGATTACTGCGCGCCGCTTTCCGAGGCGGGGGATATGACG
>JAGBZZ010000179.1 GCA_017652965.1 Clostridia bacterium
CACCATGTGGAACAACAAAAAGAAGGCCGTTACCTTCAGATTTGACGACGGTGTTACCCAGGATATCCGCCTGATCGATATTCTGAATACCTACGGTCTTGTCGGCACCTTTAATCTGAATTCCTCCCTGCTTTGCCTTCCCGGCTCGCTCGAGCGCAACGGTAGGCACGTATTGCACAACAAGGTCCCCGCAAGGGAGGTGGCCAAGATCTACCGTGGGCATGAGGTGGCCGTGCATACCCTGACCCATCCGAACCTCACCGGGCTTAGCGAGGAGGCGATCATCCACCAGGTGGAGACCGACCGCCACATCCTTTCCGAGCTTGCGGGCTATGAGGTGGTGGGTATGGCCTACCCCTGCGGCGGTGTCAACAACGACGACCGCGTGGCCGCCGTGATCCGTGAGCATACCGGGGTGCGCTACGCCCGCACCATCACCTCCACCGCCTCCTTTGCCCTGCAGGAAAATCTTTACCGCTTCAACCCGACCGTCTATTATATCGAGGATTGCCTGGAGGCCACCGTGGAGGCCTTTCTCGCCTCGGAAAGCAACGAGCCGCAGCTTTTGTACAGTTGGGGGCACTCCTATGAGATGGATGCCGAGTATATCAGCTGGGAAAGCTTTGAGCGCATCTGCCGCCGCCTTGGCGGGCATGCCGACGTCTTTTACGGCACGAACCGCGAGATCCTTCTGCCCGACTGATCAAAAAAGGAGAAGATACCGTGTCGAACGAAAAAAGAGAAACGGTTCTGCACATGCTGAAGGAGACCAGCATCTACATGATGTCCTTCGTCATTGTCACCCGTGAAAATAACGCGATCGTGATCGACGGCGGCCGCCCCGAGGATATGCCATCCTTAAAGGAATGCCTTGACGGCAGGCATATTTCCGCCTGGATCCTCACCCATCCGCACAACGACCACATCAGCGGCTTTATCGAGGAATTCAAGCAAAACAGATGTGCCGACTTTGACATCGAGCGGCTGATCTACTGCTTCCCCCCGTATCGGAAATGGTGCGAGCTGACCGACGTCCCCTGCCTTGACTATTTCCGCCGTGATATCGGGGAAATGCTGGCCGCCTTCACCGAGATCGAGGATGACCTTGCGACGATCGCCTACGTTCCGAAGCAGGGTGAGTGCTTGCAGATCGACGAATGCACGGTGGACTTTCTCTACACCTATCACGAGGGGCTGTATTCCAACCCCTGCAACGATGCATCCCTCGTTTTTCGTATCACGGGTCCCCAAAAAAGGGTGCTTTTCCTTGGGGATCTCGGCCCGGAGGGCGGGGACGTGCTGTACGACGAATCCCGCCATCTGCTTCGCGCCGACATCGTGCAAATGGCGCATCACGGGCATATGTGCGTGGGCATGGAGGTGTATGACGCCATCCGCCCCGAGGCCTGCCTTTGGTGCTGCCCGGACTGGCTGTACAACGAGCCAGAGCTTCCTACCTATCTTGTGGATAGGGAGCGCCTGCGCCGCATGAAGCGCACCCGTATGTACGGCGTTGCCGTAACAAGAAAATGGATGGACACCCTTGGCGCTCGGACACATTACGTCTCCTGCCACGGGCCGCACGCCATCCCGATCTGACCATGCACCTCACCGTGCGGTAAAAAAACACGCCGCACCCATCGAAAGGGATAACATATGAGCTCCTTCCTCTTTGCCCTCAAGGCCGTCAGCCCCATCGTGCTTGCCGTGGCGCTCGGCTATTTTCTGAAACGCATCGGCATCATTCCCGAAAAGATCACCAAGCACCTCAACCGCCTGGTCTTTCGCGTTTTTCTGCCGTGCAATCTCTTTTTAAACGTCTACAGCATCACCGACCTTGGCAGCATCAGCCTTTTTTACGTCGTATACGTGCTGGCGGCAACCCTTGTCATCTTCCTTCTGTCGATCCCCGTCGCCCTGCTTACCACCAAGGAGGGGGCGCGGCGCGGGGTTTTGATGCAGGGGGGGATCCGCTCGAATTACGCCCTCATCGGCATCCCGCTGGCGACCTCGCTTTTCGGGCAGGAGGGGGCGATCGTGGCGACCGTGCTTTCGGCCTTTGCCATCCCCTTCTTCAACGTACTGG
>JAGBZZ010000180.1 GCA_017652965.1 Clostridia bacterium
GTCACCAAAAATTCCGCCCCCGACAAAATGGCAAGGCGCGCGGTCGCCTCATCGAGGACTGTGCCCGCACCGATGATCATTTTGCCGCGATAGGTCTTTGTCAAGGATTCGAGGATCGTATGTGCGTAAGGGATGGTAAAGGTCAGCTCCACCACCGAAAGCCCGCCTTCATACAGGGCGGCCAGGGTCTTTTCGGCCTTCTCTACCGAGTCCACGCGAATGATCCCTACGATCTTCTCTTCATACACCTTTTGCAGTACGGCATATTTCTTCAACATACTATATGACCCTCACAAAACGAATTTTTCTTTGATTATAGCACATCTATCTACTCTTTTCAACCCCTCGCAAGCAAAAAGCCCACCCCTGCCGAAGACAGTTTTCTCATTCCATCCTCTGCAAAGCCATTACGCAAAGAGCCACGACAATGCACCCCAGGAGATGCATATAAGCGTGATAGGTATAAGGATCACCGCTATTGTGATAAGAATGCCCCAAAACCACGCAACGCCGGAGATCAAGAAGTTCCGAAACGCTTCTACAGGACCGACTTTTGCTTTGCGCTTTCGCTTAGGCGGATTTTTTGCCGCCTCATTCAGCTCGTTCAATAGAAATCGCTTTACATACGGTGGCGGCGCCTCCTCGCGCTCGTCCTCCGTTTCCCACGCTTCTATCAATCGCTTGGGAATCAACGTCCGCTCCGAGACTTCCTGCGGAGTAAGACTGGAAGCGTGCCTTGCCTCCTTCAGTTCCTTCGAAAACCTTTCCATATACGCCCCACGCCTTATAAAGCTTGATCTGCAAGGTCAAATTGCTGTCGAACAGGATTGCTTTAAAGAAAAGCCTTATCCTTGGACTCTTAGCAAAAGCATCCTTTCCTAAATTATACCACAAACGGTTTTGATTTTTCAACCCTTCGGACGCAAAAAGGCACGGCGTGACCGCCGTGCCTTATGTAACTACCCCCATTTGGGGGTAGCCACGAAAATCGTGTTAGCCGTTGTTCTTCAGGTCGTTCTCGTACTTCTCGATCATCTTCTTGACCATCTGGCCACCGACCGAGCCGGCCTGGCGGGCGGTAATGTCGCCGTTGTAACCCTGCTTCAGGTTAACGCCGACCTCCCCGGCGGCCTCCATCTTAAACTTGTCAAGAGCAGCCTGAGCTTCAGGAACCACTGCCTTATTGCTTGCCATATTTTGATTCTCCCATTTTAATTCGGGCATGTGCCCTATTTGATTTTTACCAAGGCACAAGCCGCGCTTATTGGGGATCGGCCGGGGTTGCCTGCCGTCTTCTTCAGTGCTGCTTTGCGCCTCTGCTATTATTATCGACAGGCTTTAGACGAATATTACAGGAAACTTTTGACTTCAAAGGCCCTGCTGAAAAACAAAAGCTTGCGGCATTCGGCTTTGACACCGAACCCGCAAGCGCTGTAATCATTACATCATCCTAACGCGGCCACGAGGGTCCACTCGCGAAGGCTTGGGCGCGAGCCGCCTTGCCCTGCAAAGCCGCCATGGAAGAGGAGCAAACCGGCGCCCCTTATTCTTCCGCATCTATATCATCGAGCCTGCGCCGTGCCCCCAAAGCATTGCACCTTGCGGCTCTGGGTTTAGTTTGCGCAAAAAACGCGATGCTATAAATGGCAAAAAAATCAAAACGTTCCCGCGCCTCACTCGCGCACCGTCTTACCCTTGCGGATAGTCGGCTTAGGGGTAATGGGGGCGGCAGGGTCAAGCCCTGTTGCCATTCTGACAGCCGCCTGTCCTACAAGCTCGTACGGGAATTCGACGGCGGTCAAGGGGGTGCTGTCCTCCCCTGCCAACTCTTCCCCACTTCCTGCCAGGATCTCAAAGCCCGCGGGCACGCGTATCCCTTCATCCAAGAAGCGGCGCATCAGCGCGCGTGCCGTTTCGGCACGGGAGGTCACGATGGATTCGGCCCCGCTGAGGTCGGAAAGCGAAAGATGCTCAAGGTCATAGACGCGGGGCAAAAGCCCGGCCTCGCGTACCGTATCGACGTATCCCTCGCGGCGGTCGCGAAGCTCACGCGCGGCCTCCTCCGAAAATTCGTCCACGTAGACGATACGGCGGCGGCCAAGCTCCAAGAGGTAGGAGACGGCCACGCAGGAGGCGCCGTAAAAATCATAATAGATCGCGGGGATATCGGCGCCGCGCACCGTGCCGTTGATGATCACAAACGGCGCACCCGCCTCACGCAGGGCGCGGATGTGGGCGCGTTCATTGAACTGTACCGAGGTCGGCACGATGACCACAAAGCCGTCAACCGTGCGGTTTTTGAAGTACTCGATATAGGAAAAATCCTCGCATCCCGTGCAGATCACGGTGGAGATAAAGCTTGCCGAGGCCGCCTCGGCCACTGTGCGGAGGGTGGGGGCAAAAAAGGCACTGTTTCTTTCCCAGAAATTCACGATCCCGATCGCGTTTGCCTTTTGCGAGCGCATCCCGCGTGCAAGGTTATTGGGCGTGTAGGCCAGCCGCTCGGCCGCGCGGCGAACCGCCTTGACGGTAGCCTCGGAATACTTCTTTTTTGTCGAGCCGTTCAGGATATACGAAACGGCAGAAACGCTTACGCCTGCCGCCTCGGCAACGTCGCGTATCGTGACCTTTGGCATAACATTCTCCTTTTAGCATCTTATGACACCATTATACCTTTTTCCGCTTTACTTGTCAATATCCGAAGCGGCATCTCACGTTTTTCTCGTGCTAAATCGGTTGATGCAGAGAAAGACCAGGAAAAGGAGGGCGGTAAATCCGCCCAAAATGCCATACATCGCGTAGGTCTCCACGCGGGTATCGAAGAAGTATATATTGCAGTCCACACTATCGCGGATGGCCGTGATCAGCTCTGCAGGGACACCGACCTCCTCCATTTCCAAAAACACGCCGCTAAGCGCATGATTTCGCAAAAGTGCCGTGCCGTACGTCCCCGGCAGGAAGCCGAGAAGATCGCGCAGCCATTCGGAGAACGAGGAGATAGGCATATAGGCGCCGCAAATAAAGCCGTAGCAGGAGCTGACGATCGTACCGACGGCAGACATCTGCCCTTGCGTTTTCAGGAAGTAATGGATGATAGACGAAAGCGCCGTGCCGAACATCACCAAAAGCAGGATGTCCAAAAAGAGGAGCAGAACGTCCGAAAAAGAAAGATACCAGCCGGTAACCGCCAGATAGATCATGCATGCCCCCATAGCTACAAACGCAATGATCAGCGTGACGGCCAGGGTGGCGGCGTAGTAGGCGACTGCCAGGCAGGAGGGCTTCACCGCGGTCAGCAAAAGATCCCGCCGCGCGCCCGTCACCTTATCCTGCACCATAAGCAGATTGGAGCAAAACGAGACGGTTACACAGGAAACGGCGAGAAGCGAGGAGAACAGCTGACCGCCGACCAGGCCGTTTATAAGGCTTTCGTCAATCGGAAAGCCCTGCACCTGTGCGCTGAAGGAATCGCGGTAGACGTTGGAAAGGAAGGTGGCATACAGCACAAGAAGGATCAGCGGCGTGATCAACGACGTGAAGAACATGCCGGCATCCTTGAAGAAAAGGCGGATATTCCGCTTGGTCAGTATAAGCTCGGTCTTCATACCCCGTCACCTCCCAGGCGCTTGCCCGTTACCGCCAAAAAGACGTCGTCCATCCGCCCTTTTACGATCTCATAATCGGTAAAAAGGGTCGGATGCTCAATGATCATCGCCGTTGCCGCGGCGGTATCGGGGACGAGGATGCGGATCCCCTCCCCTACCCGCTCATGCCGATACGGCATAGGGGGCAGGCTTTCCTCGGTCACGCCGTAGAGAGTGATGCTGTCCTCGGTATAGCGGTTTTTCAGCTCCAGCGGCGTCCCCTCCGCTACGATGCGCCCTGCATCCAAAATCACCACGTAATCGGCCTCAGCGGCCTCTTCCATATAGTGGGTGGTCAAAAAGACGGTCAGATCCTCCTCCTTGCGCAGGGCGGTGATCGCCTCCCACAGCAGGCGGCGGGTCTGGGGATCCAGCCCGGTTGTCGGCTCGTCCAAGATCAGGATCTTAGGGTGGTGCAACAGCGCACGCGCAATGTCCACCCGCCGAAGCTGGCCGCCCGACAGCTTTCCCACCGTGCGATCGAAAAGATCGGAAAAGTCCAAAAGCCTGCCAAGCTCGGCAAGGCGATTATCAAACGCCTTGCCGACGATCCCGTACAGCGCGGCGCGGCTCTCCAAATTCTGCCGAACCGTCAAGGGCTTATCCAAGACAGAGCCCTGAAAAAACACACCAAGTGCACAGTGGGTCTCGGGGGCGTTCAGCGCGGGGTCTCTGCCGTCGATCCTCACAGTACCCCCATCCGCCTGCAGTTGCCCGCAAAGGATAGAGATGGTGGTGCTTTTTCCTGCCCCATTGACCCCCAAAAAAGCGAAAAATTCTCCGCGTCCTACGCGAAACGAGATATCGTTGACCGCCTTGACCGCGCCAAAGTGCTTCTTAAGGCCGTCTATTTCTATCACATACTCCATACAAACCTCCCGGAGTGCTTACACGCATAGTACGAGTATAGTACAGTTTTATAAAAAAGTCAACCGCCTGTGCGCGTTTTCCCTAAGGAAAAAGCGGACCGCTTGCGATCCGCTTTTCTCTTATTCCACCGAGATCTGACGGGATTTCGGCTGCTCGGTCTTCTTTTTCGGCATGGTTACCGTCAGCACACCGTCACGGTAGACGGCGCGCAGGGCATCGGCATCCACACCCGAAAGATCAAAGGTACGCTCCAGGACTCCGTACGAGCGCTCACTGCGCAGGTAGCGCCCCTCCTCCTCCTTCTTTTGCGTCCGCTCGGCACGGATGGTCATATAGCTTCCCTCCAGCTCAATGCGGACGTCCTCCTTTGAAAACCCGGGAAGGTCGGCCTCTAAAAGGTAGGCATCCCCTTCTTCGCGGATGTCAATGCGAAAGGCGGACGGCTCACGCCCGCCGAAAAAGCGGCGCTCCAAATTCTCAAACTCGCGAAAGGGGTCGTATCCCTCCACGTAATGGCGGCGAAACGGTGTAAGTGCAAACATCTTGCTCCTCCTTAGCAAATACTGCCTTTAGTATCGCACAGGAGTGCATTTTTTATACAAAAAGCCCGGCCACGCTTGTGACCGGGCTTATTACGCATTGGATTACTTGATGGGATATCCCTCGTCCAGGGCATCCAGGATCGGATCGATCAGGTTGTTGCGCTTGATGATGACCTTCTTCACAATGGCAAAGATCAAGGTGAACAGAAGGATCGCCGCCATGGCAATGATGGCAACGTAGATCATGCTGCTGATCGGGGCCTGCACCAGGATCTTAGCAACCACAGCCAGAGCACCGCCGGCAAGACCCATCACGATCATAGCGCCGTGACCGGTCGAGCGACCCTTGGTGTAACCAAGGATCTCAAAGGCAAGCGGAACAACTGCGAGTGCGCAGAAGGCAAACACAATGTACGCAACGCCAAGGCAGGCCGCCGCCACATACATCTTCACTCTGTCAGTGCCGTACGTCATAGTGCCGAAGACGCCGCTAAGCTGCAGGAGGAGGAAGAAGCCGACAAGCAGGGCAAGGCGGATCACGCCGTTCAGCTTTACAGCCGTCAGATAGCGGAAATCGCAGGCCTCGTACTTCTTAATGAGGTTAAGAAGGAGATGGAGAACCACAGCCGCCGCGAAAGCCGCCGTAAGGATCAGGAAGCCGTTCCCGATCACGAGCCCCTGCAGGGCGAGAGCCGGCAGGAGGATAAAGCCGTAAAGCGCATACGAGGCGCGAAGGTTACGCATGATGCGGGTAATGCCAACGCCCTTGCCGCACAGGTGGAAGATAAGGCGCAGGATGGCAACCACAAGGTTAAGAAGGAGAGCCACGGGCGTCAGCAGGATGCCAAGCGACAGGAAGCCGAAGACGACCCACGTGGCAATGTGAGGCAGAAGCACATCATCTGCCATCGCCCCCTGCAGTGCCGTTACGAACGAGCCGATGCCCGTCTTCACAGAGTCGAAGAAGCCGCCACCGACGATCTTGGAAACAAGGTTCTGCAGATACGCGATGGGCGTGTCACCGGCGGACTGACCGTCGGTCAGGATGCTTTCAAAGGAAATGACACCCTGGCCATCCAGGACAGTGTCATAAAGGTGGGCGGGCAGGCTCACATCACGCTCCACCGTGTAAATGGGGAGAAGAACCGCCGCCAGGGCAACCACCATCAGAAGGATGGAAAGGATCGCCTGCACTCTCGCCACGCGAAGGGTGCGCTTGGCTACCATGACCTCACCGTTCTCATAGATGGTATTGACGTACTTTTTCTCGTCGCGAATGCCGATCTCCACGTAGCGCAGGCGCTTGTTTTCTTGCTTCTTGCGCTTCTTGTAGGCTACGTACTGCTCGCGGTTGCTCTCGTAAGAGCTGGCAAGCAAGGTTTCGGGATCGTGAAGCACAGGGGCAGTGGCGCCGCCCTTGCCATCGGTCAGAAGGGCGGAGGCAGAGCTCTGACCCGAAAGTGCGGGAACAAGCGAAACCGGAACACCGGAAATGCGCGAGATCTTCTTGGCGCGCTTGACGGCATCCTTCTCATAGCGGTCGGCAAGCTCAAGATTCTTGCGCTGCTCACGCTCCTTCTGCGACATCACGCGGGCATCACGGGCGCTGAGCGCACGCAGACGCTTCTTTTCCAGGCGATGCTCACGCTCGGAGATGCGATCCTCGGCAGTCTTCTTGGTCTGATACAGCTCATCCTGCTTCTTCTGATCGGCAACTGCACGCTTGGTGCCGTCAGCACGGATACGGGAAGCACGGGTGTCCTCCATCAGCTGAGCCTCACGCATCATTTCCTGATTGCGGATCTCGGCCTGCTGCAGCTTTTCGGCATCGCCCGCCTTGGTACGGATCATACGCTTCTCAGCGGCGACCTTCTTGGCGTAGAGCTTATCCTCCTGCTGTTTCTGATCCATCTCAAGCAGGACCTCGTCGGTCTTGCGGCGGGTCTCCAGAACCTCATCCGACTTCACGACACGCAGGGCGCGCATCTCGGCACGACCCAGCGCACGCGTCTCCTTTGCGCGGAGGGCGGTTGCCGCACGCGAATGCTTCTGCATATCGCCGGCGCGCTGACGGATCAGGCGCTTCTCTGCGGCGGCAGCCTGCAGATTCAGCTTTTCCTCCTGCTGCTGCTTCTCCATATCGCGCTCGGCGATCTCGGCGCGGCGGCGCGCCTCGGCAGCCTCGGCAGTCAGGCTCATGGTAGCGGCCTTGTATTCCACTGCACCAAGTCTCTTAGTCTCACGCTCACGCACGGCGGCCTGCTTGGCCACGGTACGTTGCATATCCGCCTCACGGCGCTTGCGCGTCTTCTTCTCTGCGGCGGCCTGCTTAGCGTACAGGCGGTTGTCGAACGCCTTTTCCTCGGCATCCTTCTTTACGCCGTCGTTTGCACGGTCGGCGATCTTAGCCTCCTCCTGCATCAGCGCTCTTGTCGCCTTTTCACGCTCGGCGGCAACACGCTTGGCAGTGCGAAGCTCATCCTGATGCTGCATGCGCTGCATACGCTCATCCGACGCGGTCTGCTGCTTCAGGCGAGCCTTCTCCATCGAAACACGGCCGGCAAGCAGACGGTTCTCGGAGGTCTTCTCCTGAACGGCGAAATCCCCCTCCTCGCTATGATACTTGGCGGCTTTTTTATCCTCGGCACGAAGAGCCTTGGCACGGGCGCGAGCCTTCTTGGTCTCCGCACTGAAAGCGGCATCGCGAGCAGCGAGCTCCTTCTTCTCTGCACGGAAGGCCTCCTTCTCGCGGCGCTTGGTCAGGGCGAGATCGGCGTTCTGCTGGATATCGGCAACACGGCTCTCAAAAGCACGCTCCTCGACCTCCTGGCGCTCGGCACGGGCGGCACGGGCGGCATCACGGACATCGGTATCGGCGCTGGTGCGCACCATCTTGCGGCTTTCGGCAATGCGAGCGGCAGAAGCCTTTCCGGCCGAAGCGGAAGTGATACGGGCAGACTCCAAGCGGTGGGAATCCTCAGCGGCCAGACGGCTGGCATCCGCCTTGCTTTCCAAACGGGCGATCTGACGGTCGGTCTGCTCACGGTGCTTTTTCACAGCGGCAGATTCCGCAGGTGCAGCCTCCGTCGCGACCGCCTCCTCGACGACCTCAACGGGAGCCTCCTCCACTACGGGCTCGGCAGGTGCCTCTTCCACAGCGGCAACGGTAGCATCCGCAGCTTCTTCCACCTCGGGTGCAGCTTCGGGCGCGTTGAGCGCAGCTACCTCTTCCTCGGTCAGAAAATTGGCTGCTGCTTCCTCGGCGAGAGCGGCCTCTGCAAGCGCCTCGGCTGCTTCGTCTCTCAGGCGATAGCCGCACTTGGAGCAAAACTTGATGCCGGCACGCATCTTTGTTCCGCACTGAGCGCATGTTACAGCTTTCTTCATGACGTTCTCCTCAAAAAAAGATTAAATCAGCTTGGTAACGGGCGCCCCATCGCCCGCGTACTTTAGCCTAATTGTTTTAATTATAACGCACAACAATTGCCTTGTCAACAGATTTGACGGAAAAATGTATAAAAATATTTTATAGTTTACCTGCCTTGTGCATTTCTTACAAATCCCGCTTTGCTCGCCAAATTCGTATTCTCTGCGTCAAAAGCCACGCGCCGCGGTGACCAATCGAGCATACAGGACGCATTTTCGATGTGCAGAGAGCCCAAAACGGCTTTTCCCGAAGGATGTATGTATTAAATCACTCTGCATTTTTGCAAAATGTTAGGTTTTCTTTGCATTATTGGCAAATTGTATTCCGGTTTTCGTAAAATCACTTCATTATTATATATGGTTAGTTTATTTTTGCCCTTCGTCACCCCTATTTTTACTCTGTTTTTCCGTCAACACCGCGATCCACGTCAAAAAAAAGCGCCCTGCCGCACAGGCAAAGCGCTTTTCTTTTATTCTACGGTCATGATAAGGGGATACATCGGCTCGACGGTCGTCATGATCCGATAAAGCCCGTCGCCCAGGGGCTCATACGCCATCTCGCTATAGCCTCCGTCCGCCTCAAGGCGCAGA
>JAGBZZ010000181.1 GCA_017652965.1 Clostridia bacterium
AATCCCTGTAGGTAACGCGCACACCGTTATGGGTTACCGACAGGCGGTAGGCACCCGTTGCAAGCGCCTCGCTTACAAGGATAGCGCTCGGCTTTGCACAGGTTAGCGCCCGCACGGCGGGCAGAAAAATGCCAAGAAGGCGGGCGGCCGATCTGCCGTCCTCACTTTCGGGAAACAGTAGGGTGGCAGCTGAGAAAGATCCGCCAAGCTCCTTATATTCTTTTACACGAGGAATCATGAGAAATCTCCTTACCTTCGTTTTTCCACAGTATAGCACAGATGCCGGGCGGCTGCAAGGGGGTTTCGAAAAATGGTAAGACTGTGAGCGCCGTATCCTTGGGGGGATAGCGGTACGATCGGATGCGGCAGGGGATACGCAAATGTAAAAAAGACTGTGCAATGCACAGTCTTTTTTGAGTATATGCGGTTATCTTTTCGACGTAACCTCGGCCTCATACTTGCGGACGGCATCAAGCCAGGAGATGCCGACGGGCTTACCCTCGGTGAGGCAAACGTAATCCCAGACGGCGGCGGCGGGCAGGCGCGAGAACTCCTCGTGCAGAGCAAGGCGGGCGGTGTAATCCCCGCAAATCTCGCTGTCGCGCAGGAGGGCATACGGCTCAAGCATGGCCGAAAGGAGGGCGTAGCCCGCGGCACGCAAGCCGATCGCCCATGCGGCAATGCGGTTGATCGAGGCATCGAAATAGTCAAGCGACATAAAGAAGTTGCCGCTGTCAAGAAGGCGCGCACGCACGACCTCACGCATGGTGGCGCTGAGCTCATCTCCCGACAAAAGAACGTGGTCGCTATCCCAGCGCACACCGCGCGACAGGTGCAAAAGCAGCGTGGGAAGCGAGCGGGCGGCGGCGGTCAGCTTATCGGCGACCTGCTCGGTCGGGTGATAGTGGCCGCTATCCATGCAAAGGCCAACGCGGTTTTTGACGGCATAGCCGTAGTAGAATTCGTGCGAGCCGACGGTGTAGCTTTCCACACCCACGGCAAACAGCTTGCCCTCCAGGGTATCCCGTGTCAGCTTTTCATCGTACTTCTTCTCGAAAATGCGATCAAGCGATTCCTCAAGATAGTCGCGGTAGAGGCGGCGGTCGGCAGGCAGATCCTTCATACCGTCGGGGATCCAATGGTTGTGGATACAGGTCGTACCAAGCTCACGGCCGATGGCGGCGGCGATCTCACGGCCGCCCTGCCCCGCCTTGACCCAGAAATCGCGCGTTGCGCGGTCGGGGGACGAGAGCGTCAATCCGTCACGCACCATGGCGTGATTGAAGTAGGTCACGTTAAAGTCGATGCCGTAGCCGCGCTCCTTGGCCCAGGATGTCCAGCCCGCAAAATCGGCAATCGTCAGCTCATCGCGCGGGGTGGTGCCCGGCTCGCCGTACATCGAGTGGATGTTCACGCGCGGAGCAACGGGGCAAAGCGAAAAGGCCATATCGATATCGGCGCGCAGCTCGGCGGCGGTGCGTGCACGGCCGGGATAGTTACCCGTTACCACCATATCCGAGGCGGCAGAGGTCTTTTCAAAGCCACCGACGTCATCGCCCTGCCAATTCTGAAGCGAGATCGGAATTGTTTTGTACCGTGCGATCACCGCATCGGTATCCACGCCGAGGGCGCGATAGGCGCTCTTTGCGGCCTCATAATTCTTTAAAACGGTATTTTCATCGGCTACTTTAAACATAACGGTATCTCCCTTTGGTTTTTCTATCCTAATCTTAACACAAGAATGCCCCTCTGTCAATTCATCCCGAAAAAATTTGAAAGAAATGAACGGGCGGAGGGGAAAAAGGTAAAAAACAGGCCGAAAAAATAGAAAACCCGAACGCTTACACATTCGGGTTTTCTGGAGCTGCTAATCAGATTCGAACTGATGACCTCATCCTTACCAAGGATGTGCTCTACCAACTGAGCCATAGCAGCACTTGACTTTTGATATTATAGCAAAGAGTATCCCTTTTGTTAAGAGGTAGGCGAAATTTTTTTATCTGTTTTTTTAAA
>JAGBZZ010000182.1 GCA_017652965.1 Clostridia bacterium
CGGGGGGCGTGTGCTTGCCGCCGTCACTGCCAGAGAATGCGGCTTGTATTTGATTGATGTAACCGACCCCGAATGGCCGTCTATCGCTTGCCATTACAACAGTGTGGAATTTGCCACCGGCATCGCCTTTGGCGGGCAGTATCTTGCCATAGGATGCCGTAACTTCGGCGTAGAGCTGATCGACGTTGCGATCCCCGAGACGCCGCGCCACGTTTGTTTGATACGCGCGTGCTAAGTGCAATCGATGTGCATCGTCGACGGCATTCTTTATACCGGCTCTTGGATCGAGCGGCAGGTAAACGTCATTGATATTTCAAACGTCCGCTCGCCGAAACCGCTTGCCGTCATTCCCTTAGAGGGGCGCGGCGACGGCCTTTGCGTGCGGGACGGTATCCTCTACGCGGCGTTCGGCCAACACAAACGCCCCGCAACCGGGCGTGATCCCGAGGAGGAGGGCTATGCCTGCGGAAACGGCTTTGCCATCTGGGACGTCACGAACCCCTCCGAGCCGAAACAGCTTTCGGCAACCCTTTTTCCGCACCGCTATTACGTCTGCAATCAGGATTTTTGGGACGTGACGGTTTCGGGAAATTTTGCGGTTGTTTCTCACACCTTCAACGGCGTGTGGATCTACGATATCACCGATCCTGCGTACCCGCGCCTCGTGGATCATGCGGCAATCCCCACCGACCTTCCCATGGGGGAAATGATGACGATAAACGACTTCACGCTAAACGTTCGCCCTCTGATCCTGCCGTTTGACTATACGAAAAAGTCCTATGCTCCCGTAACCGGTGTAGCGGCCGCCGAGGGGCGGCTGTATATTGCCGCTTTGAAGCAGGAGCTTCTGATTGCGCGGGCGGAGTATTTTTCTCCGCCAAAGGCGGCAGAGGTGAAGCTCTCCGAAACGGGCGAGGATTTCTATATCCATAATCCGGGAAGCGGCGATGCCTCGCCCACCGTGGTTCCTACGAGGGGACAGACACACGCGGTGCTGTATTACGGCGGGCTCCTTTACGTAGCCTCGGGAATGGACGGTATCGGGGTGTATGACACCGATCTTCGTCACCTTGCAAAAATCCCCGTTCCCGGCTTCGCCATGGATATACGCGAGGGCGGCGGCTACGTCTTTGTGGCGGCGGGCAGAGAGGGGATCATTATTTATCGCCCGTGCGGGACGTCCCTGCAGGAGGTAAGTCGGCTGTCGCTTGGGAAAAGGGCCTGTGCGCAGGTCGCCCCGTCAGCGAACGGCCGATTCCTGATGCTTCATACCGATGACAACCATTTGACGATCGTGGACGTATCCGACGTAAAAAATCCCCGTGTGGTTATGGAGGAACACTACGAGCCGGGGCTTATGTACCACCGTCAGCTTACCCCTCGGGGCGTTGCAGATCGGTACTACGGTTGCTTTTGGAACAGCAATCTGACGCGGTGGTACGATCTTGGGGGTGACGTACCGGTGCTGACCGAATACGCGCAAGGAAACCTCAGCTTTCTCGAGGGCTTGACCGGGCTTTCCGAGCCGTATCGCGTCCTTGCGGTCACGCGCGGCGGGTATGTCATTGCGGATATTCGTGATCCCCGCCCCTATGCCGAGTACCCCGTTCACCGTGTTGCCGGGATTCGGCTTTACGGAAAGCCTGTTGTGAAGGACGGTATCCTCTACGTATCCGATCGCTTGACCGGCGAGGTCACGGTCTTGGATATATCCGATCCCTGCGCACCGAAATTGATCTTTTCGTATCAATTCAGCGGCCATCCCGACCTTCCTTGTCCCATTGACGGCGGGGTTGTCATTCCGCTGGGGCATCAAGGGCTGGCGAGGATCGAGATAGGAAACAGATCCAAGGGCGGCTACACCCTATAAAATTTACAAAAAAGGCTTGAGCGGCATCAGCTCGGCAAAAAAGAAAACCGCCAAAAAGCAATACAATCACGGCGAGAGCCGTGTATGGAATCGCACGCAGAGCGTGCGTATGGAATCCGCCGCAAGGCGGGATGGAATCAAGAGCGAAGGGATGCATGGAAAGGGTGGGGATAGGCGCTATGCGCCTTTTGCCTCGCCTTGCCGCCGGTCAGCAAGCTACCGTCGCTCTACGGCGGGCAATCGAACCCTTTGCGCGTTCCGCGCAAAATGGGTGCTTTCGACATCAGCTCGGCAAAAAAGAAAACCGCCCAAAAGGCGGTTTTCTTTTTTGGTGGACCCGGTGGGGATC
>JAGBZZ010000183.1 GCA_017652965.1 Clostridia bacterium
CGGTCAGGAGGTCGCGGTGGTCGATCAAAAAGCGCAGAAGCGCGGGGATCCAGCACTGCCACTCGCATAGGTTCTTGTACCCCATTCGGGAGGACGTCAGCCGTCCCATGGCCTTGCGATAAAGCCCGAGAAGGTCGGAGTAACCGAAAATCGTTACCCCCGCGCCCCGCCTTCCGTCGGCAAGCGGTGTCAGTGAGGTAATGCCCTCCTCCTCGATCCTGTAATGGGGATCATAGGGGAGGATGCGTTCGCCCGTCGGGGTTTTGACCGAAAGCGAATCCGGATTCCCGTAGGCAAACAGGCGGATATGGTCACAAAGCCTTCCGCCGCTTTTGTCATAGTACAAAAAGGGTAGCCCGTAGGCCTTGGCCAGTATGGAAAGAAAGTGCGAAAAATCCTCGGTCGGGAAGAGAAAGAGCCGTAGGTACTGCGGCTTTCGTTTTGTCCGGTAAGCCTTGTCGAAGTTGGCGTAAAAGTTCAGCTTGTCAAAAAAATGGGCATAGGCGTCGCATGAGTAATCCATCTTCCAGCCATCCCCCTCCGAAAGCATGGCAATGCCAAGGTTCCTTCCGTTTGGCTTGACAAGATAGGCGTATACGATCCTGCCGTCCTCGGATTCGTAGGAGGAGTTGAAGAGAAACTGTGCATCGGTTAGACCGCCGCCCCGCTTTCCCATGAAGTTAAAGGGCAGGGAAAGGCCAAATTCGGAAAGGCCGCAGGCCGAGGAGGTGAGGGTCAGAAAAAGGCCGTCGTCCCCCTCTTCTGCCCGCAGGCAGGAGCTGCTGGCATCGTGGTAGAGGGCGCCATCGCGATAGACGAACTCTCCTGCCCGATCGGCGTAAGGGGTAAAGGCGGGCTTTTTTCCCTTTGTGATGTCGTCCTCCTCCAGGGTATACTTCAGGCAGGGCGCACAGTGCAGGATCATCTCCTTGGGGGCGCGCCCGTCTATGATCGCTTGTGCTTCGTAATCAAAGTGCAGGCTCATCGGTATTCCTCCGTATGGGGAAGGGTGATGGCATCATTATAACAAAAAAGGCGCGAAAAGGCAAGGCGTTTTCCAAAATAATACGTATCCCCGCGGCCTGCCTTAAAAATCGGCTGATCGGTTGAAATCTCGTCCCGTTTGTGCTATAATAGCATCATCCGTGCCGTGCGTACGGGGACAGAACGAAAATGAGGGGGGATACCCGCATGCAAAAGGTCAGATTTTCGGTGTTTGCCGATCTGCACGTCCATGATCATTGGGCACCCGACAGCATCGGCCGCCTGCAAAAGATACTGGCGCGTGCCAAGGAAAAAGAGGTGGATTTCGTCATCCACTGCGGGGACTTTTGCTCGCCGCCGCTTTACCCCGAGGCACTCGAGATCTACAATAGCTTTGAGATCCCTACTTATCACACCCTCGGCAACCACGATTTCGACAAGGCCGAGCACGACGAGGTGGTGCGCGCCTTCGGCATGCCGAGCAATTATTACTTCTTCGATAAAAACGGCTTCCGCTTTATCGTCCTTGACGAAAACTATTGCCGCATCGACGGCAAGGACGTCCCCTATGCCGCAGGCAACTATTTTCAGCACGGGGACTGCCGTGACTATATCTCGGCCGAGCAGATCGCGTGGCTGGAGGAGGTCGTCATGTCCTCCCCCTATCCGATGGTGGTCTTCAGCCATGGGAGCCTGCAAAGGGAGGACGTGCGCGGCGGCGCCGTCCGAAACCGCGAGGACGTACAGCGCATCTTCCGCCTTGCGCACAAAAGCGGCAAGCGCATCCTGATGTGCCTAAACGGCCACTACCACGTGGACTATATGCGCATCTATGAGCATATCTGCTATTTTGACGTCAATTCGGCCACCATGTACACCCTGTGCGGCAAGCACGAGCCGCATAACCTTTTTGGGGAAGAGTTCCACAAAAAGCATCCGGGCTCTGCCCATCTTGTCATTTACAACGATCCCATCCATGCCATCGTGACTCTTTCGGATGACGGATGCATTGAGATCGAGGGGATGGAAAGCAGCTTCTATCGGGGCGTCTCCAAGGAAATGGTATCGGATAGCAGCTGCCATAACGCCGTAAAGATCACACCGCGCGTCCTCAGCGAAAAGCTCATTCTTCCTATGCAACTGTAAACAAAACCTTGCAATAAAAAGCGGGAGGACCCCATATGTCGCATTCTACTGTTGCGCAGATCAAGTTAAAAAGCGGCGGTATGTCCTATGCCATACGCCTCTCTGACGGCCGCTTTATCCTTATCGACGGTGGCACCTCCTTCGAGGCGGACGGGGCGTATCTTTACGAATATCTCTGTAGCCGCACCGAGGGGGAGAAGGTCGTGATCGCGGCCTGGCTCTTCACCCACGGGCATCTTGACCACGTTGCCCTGGCCGCCCGCTTTATGACCGTATACCGCGAAAGCATCCGGATCGAGCGCATTCTTTATAATATTCCCGTGGGTATCGACTTTTGCGGCTACGATGCCAAGGTCGGCAACGACCGGGACGCGATCTTTGAGCGCGAATGGTTTGAGGCGGTGCGCCTGTATCCCGAGGCCGACCTGCACGAGGTGAGGACAGGGGAGGTCTTTCGGATCGGCGACATAGTGATCGAGGTGCTCCTCAGCGCCGAGGATCGCTACCCCGACCCGCCGACCAACCGCAACGAGACAAGTGCCGTCTTTAAGCTTACCTTTGAAAACGGCGTGCGCTTTATGGTGCTTGGCGATGCGATGGGGGCGCGGCTGGCAAAGCTTGTTGACCCCGCCTCCTCCCTCTTCTGCCATGAGGGGCGCCTGCAGTGCGAGATCCTACAGGTGGCGCATCACGGCCTTGCGGTGGCAAGCTACGAATACTTTGGCGCGATAGAGACGCTTTATCGCAGGATATCTCCGCGCATCTGCTTCTGGCCGACCTACGCCCACCGTTTTTATAACGACCCCTGGTGCCAGGACGAAAAATACATCTATAACCGCTTCCTGCTTTGCAGTGTAAGGGAGCGCAATTTTCATAGCAGCCAGACCGTGGAGATAAACACCGAGGATCTTACCGTTACCCTTTTGGAGTGACCGGGATGCTATGCGGCAGGGGTCGCAACAAAATTTTGAATATGTTTAAAGGCGGGGCATGCACGCCCTGCCGTGAAGGGAGAAGCCCATGAATCTTATCTTGAAAAGCACCTCGGATCGGATCTTTCATATCTCCGAGAGCGAGACCCCCTCGTCCATGCTCAGCCGTTACGGCGTGATCGGTGCGGAGGAGCATCCCCTTTGTGAGGATACCTACCTTGCCGCAAGCGGGGACACTCTGACCCTGTCTGCCAAGCGCCCCGTGAGGGTGGAGCTTGTGCGCCACGGGCGGGAGTACTCGATCCATATCCCGCTTTCGGAGGGGGAGCGTCTCTTCGGCGGCGGTGACTCTAACCGTGAATGCGTGATGATCCGCGGCTCTAAGCTTGTGATGCATATCGCCAACGTGCGCTCCTACGGCCCGATGCCCGTCATCCTGTCAAGTGACGGCTGGGCGCTGGTGCTGAACACCACCTACGCCTCGGTCTTTGATCTTGGCAAGACCGACCCCGACAGGATCACGATCCGCGCGCTGGGCGGCGAGATCGACTTCTACCTGTTCCGTGCCGACACGCTTGCCGCCCTTCTCGGTGAGGTGACCAAGGTGACAGGCAGACCGATCCTTATGCCGAAGTTTGCCTACGGCCTTACCTTCGTGATGAACACACGTTCGAACTATCGCGATCTTTTCGAGACCGCGCTGAAGTTCCGCGAAAGGGAGATCCCCCTGGATACCATTGGGCTGGAGCCCGGCTGGATGGCAACCGACTACGATTTCACCAACAACAAAAAATGGGATACCAAGAAATTCCCGTTGATCGCCTGGAAGCCCGAAAATCAGAGCGACCACGGCACCATCTTTTATCCCTTGCGCCGTATGGGCGTTCAGCTGTCGCTTTGGCTTTGCGAGGACTATGACCTTTTGTACCATGAGGACCGTGTCGCGCCCGAGGAGGAAAAATACGAATTCCCCGAGGATGCCGAGATCCTTGACCCCCACCTTTCCGCCTCGGTGTGGCAGGATCGCCTCACCAACCGTGGCGAGCGGTGGTTTGAGCATCTTAAAAAGTTCGTGGATAACGGAGCCGCCGCCTTTAAGCTGGACGGCTCGCGCCAGGTGCTTGGCCATCCCGATCGTCTGTGGGGCGGCAAGTACCTTGACGAGGAGGTGCATAACGTCTACCCCGTCATTCTGGCAAGAGAGATGCAGTCGGGATTCTATGAGCATACGGGCAGGCGCCCCCTTATCTATACCGCAGGGGCTTACCTCGGCACGCAGAAGTATGCCGCCACCTGGGCGGGCGATACCGGCGGCGGGGCACGTACCCTTGTCTCGGTCATGAACTACGCCATGTGCGGCCACTCCAACACCGGGTGCGATATCAGCATCCACGAGGCCGACTCCACGCATTACGGCTTCTTAATGCCCTGGAGCCAGCAGAATAACTGGGACTATTATATGGAGCCCTGGTACCTCGGTGACGAGATATGCAACCGCTATACCTATTACGCCCGCCTGCGCTCCACCCTCTTCCCCTATCTTTACACCGCGGCACACCAGGCCTATGAGACGGGTATGCCGATGCTGCGCCCCCTGCCGCTTGTGTACGAGGGCACCGACCGCTTTGATAAGGTGCTGAACGCTTACATGCTGGGCGATAGCCTGCTTGTCGGCGCGTTTGATATGCACATCCCGTTGCCCGAGGGGCGTTGGGTCGATTACTTTACGGGCGACGTCTACGAGGGCGGTGTGGATATCGATTATACCGCTCCCCGGGGGATCGGCGGTGCGCTCTTTGTCCGTTCGGGCGATATCATCGTCACGATGAAGGTCCAGCGCTATATCCTGGAGCGCGCGCACGAGTACCGCATTGATCTCTTTCCCGATACCCGCGCCTCGGCCTATGAGCTTTACGAGGACGACGGCTTTACCGAGGACTACCAAAAGGGCGGCTTTGCCACCACCCGCATCGAATCAAGCGGGGTCAAGGATGGCAGGCTGACTATGACGGTCTATCCGCGTAAGGGCGGCTTTGACGGCAGACCCGAAAACGGCCACGATATTATGAAAAACTCGATCCCCAAGATCTCGCCCATGGCACCGCAGGGGGATATGGAGGTCCTTTTGCATACGAAGCGCCCCGTGAAATGCGTGACGCTTGGCGGACAGCAGGTCGCCTTCAGCACCTGCCCCGAGGGTATCCTCTTTACGGTGGATGCCACCCGCCACGCAAGCGAGACGCTGGCCTATGAGATAAGCCTTGCCTGACACCGAAAAACAGATCAATAAAGGATAAGAATAACCGTCAAATATCAAAATAGTGCACTTGTGCTTTTCACCCGTGTGTGCTATCATGTATCCGAAAAGTGCCGCTACGGCAACAGATAAAGGAGGCATTCTTATGGCTTGCACGCATCGCGTCCGCATTCTCCCGCTGGGGGATTCGCTGACACAGGGGGACGGCAACCCCTCTGCTTACCGCTACGATCTTTACCGTCTGCTTGACGGTGCCGACATCCCCTTCCGCTTTGTGGGGGGTGTAAGGGGTGGGGACTGGCGCCTGCCGCCCGACTGCCGCTACCATTCGTCGCGCGGGGGTATCACCACAAACGGCCTCATGGCATACCACACCGAGGGCTCGGAATGCTATGACCCTGCATGGGTCGAGGCTGTCCGAGAGGCCGAGGTCGCCCTGCTTTGCATCGGCGCCAACGACATCTATCGCGGCCTGCCGGTGGAGGAATATACCAAGCGCCTTGACAAGCTTTTGGATCTTCTTTATTCCTTTAATCCCCATCTTTTGACCGTGTTTATCGCTACGATACGCACAAACTGGGGGACAAACGAAAAGCAGATCGCGATGAACGCCGCCCTGCTTGACCCTGCCTTTGCGGCGGCCGAGGCCGCCCGTGGGCGGGACGTGCGCATCCTTGACTTCAACGGTGCGGGCGCGCCCGAAAATCTGAAAAGCGATTATCCGCCCGATGACGGGCATCCGAACGCCGTCGGCAACCGTAAGCTGGCCGAGCTGTGGTTTGCCGGCATTGCCGACCGTGTTGCGGAGCTTGCGGCAACCCTTACCCCTGCCGATGCCGAGCCCCTTCCTCCGGTCATCTGTGAGACCGCCGCGCTTACCGTCCCGGTGGGTAGCGGTGCCCGTATCGCCTTGACCCCCGCCCCCGGGGGCGACGTCTCCTATCTTTTCGAAAGCGAGGATGCATCGCTTGCCGAGGTGGACGAGGACGGTACGGTCTACGGCTGTCGCCCGGGGGCGGGCACCGTGCGTGTTATGACGGCACGCGGCAGGGCACCGGTTGCTACGGTCAAGGTCCTTGTGTCGGGGCATGAGCCGGACGTGCTGGAGGCGTATCCCGTGCGGCATACCCCCGAGATCTCCGAGGAGGACTACACCGCCCCCGAGAAGGCCCTCCGCCCGACGGCGGGCGGCGTATGTGTGCGCTATCCGCACTGGATCGACGGTGAGATCGTGACCCATGCGACCTATCCGCAGGATAAGGTCTGCATCGCCTTTGATATGACGGCGGTCAGTGCTTTTCCGACCGAAAGCCAGGGGCATCTGACCCTTTCGCTTGGGGATATTTCGCTTACCTTCCGCCATTTTGCAACCCATATGACGCTTACCGTGGGGGATCGCACCGTGACGGTGACCGATCCGACCCCGCCCTATTGCCGCCGCCCGATGCGCCTTGTGCGGGAGGGGGATCGCGTGACCCTCTATCGCGGCGGAATTGTGCTCCTTTCACTTACGGGTGCCCCGGCGGCCGCAAGCGTGCCGGCACCTGTGCGCATCACCTGGAAGGAATACCACGCTATGATCCACTATTTCTACGGTCTGACGGTTGCCACCCGGGCATAAGGCTGGGTGACCCTTCCGTCCCCATCTCTTGTGGCTTGAAGCCGGAGGCTTATTATGAAAATAAAACGATCCTTTCATGGAACCGCCAATGAGGCCGCCGTATTTCTGCAGGAAAAATTCCTTTGCGATGCCCCCCTGTGGGCCTATTTTGTGGACGTGTTCCGCACGAAGGCAGACAGTGAAAGGCGCGGCTGGAAGTGTGAATTCTTCGGTAAAATGATGCGCGGGGCCTGCCTTGTCTGCGAATATACCGAAAACGAGGCACTCTACGCCGTCTTGACCGATGCCGTGCGCGATATGCTGACGGTGGCCGAGCCGGACGGGCGCGTTTCCAGCTTCACAAAGGAGACCGAGCTTTCGGGCTGGGATATGTGGGGGCGCAAGTACGTTATGCTGGGGCTTGAATACTATCTTGACATCTGTCGGGACGAGGCCCTGCGGGCAGAGATCCTTGCGTTTCTTTCGGGATGCGCGGATGCGATCTTAGCGAAGGTCGGCCCCGATAAGCGTGACATTACCGAAACCGCCCGTCACTGGTATGGGCTGAACTCCTGCTCGATCCTTGAGCCGATGGTGCGGCTTTACCGCCTCACAGGGGAGGGGCGTTACCTGGATTTTGCAACCTATATCGTAGAGCGGGGCGGTGCCCATCACATCAACATCTTTGAGCTTGCCTATGAGAACCGGCTGCTCCCCTATCAGTACGGTGTCAGTAAGGCCTACGAGATGATCTCCTGCTTTGAGGGACTTTTGGAATATTACTACGTAACGGGGATCGAAAAATACCGTACCGCCGTCGTCAATTTTGCCGAGGCCGTCTTAAAAAGCGAGCTTTCGATCATTGGCTGCAGCGGTATGACGCATGAGCTGTTTGATCACACCGTCACCCGTCAGACTGTCAAATACAACGGGGTGATGCAGGAGACCTGCGTCACGGTGACCCTGATGAAGTTCTTCAGCCGTCTGCTTGCCCTGACGGGGGATCCCGCCTATGCCGATGCCGTGGAGTGCGCTTTCTATAACGCGTACCTCGGCTCTCTTAACGTCGATCTGGCAAGCACTGCCTCCTTCGCCCTGTACGGTGAGCGCTTCCCGGACGTTAAGATAAAGCCCACCCTTTTGCCCTTTGACAGCTATAGCCCCCTGACACCCGGCTATCGCGGCAGGTCGACGGGCGGCTTCCAGCTCTTGCCGGATGGGGGCTATTACGGCTGCTGCGCCTGTATCGGTGCGGCGGGGGTCGGCGTTCTTTTGCAGGATGCCGTCACGGTCGACGGGGACGTGCTTACGGTCAACTATTACGAAAACGGTACGGTAAGCCTCCGCCTTGGCGATGCCGACGTCACGCTTTCCCTGGATACGGCCTACCCGAAGGAGGGAAGCATCACGGTGGGGGTAACGGCCTCTTCTCCTGTGCGCTTTTCCCTGCGCCTGCGCAGGCCGGCATGGGCAGGGGAGGGGGCGGGGTACACCGTCTATACGAGAGAGTGGTACTGCGATACCGTAGAGCTTGACCTTCCCATGTCCGTAAGGATACAGCGCCCCCTGCCGTGGGATAAGGACACCGTCTATACGGAGGTTGACTGGAACTCGCCCGGGCAGTTTGCGGAGGTGTCGAAAAAAGAAGTGAAGCACGAGGCGGCCGATGACAGATATTTTGCCGTCCTGCGCGGGCCGCTTACCCTGGCGGCCGATAGCCGTATGGGCAAGGCGGCCGACAGTCTCTTTTCGCTCCCCGCACGTGCCACTCCGGTGGAGGGTGAGATCCTGCCCGGTGTGCCCTGCCTTGTGCGCCTGCATATCGAGCCTGCCGACGGCGAGCCCTACGACCTTGTGGACTATGCCAGTGCGGGCAGAGACTGGAAGACGATGATCGCCGCCTGGCTGCCGACCGAGGAATAACCGCATCCTGCTTTTTGCGCGGTGTGTTATAGTACAAAAAGATATGAGAGAACGGAGAGCATTGAAATGGCAACGAAAATTCTGATGGTGGGAAACAGCTTTTCCCAGGATACCATGATGTACGCCCCTGCGGCGGCAAAGTCGGCCGGGGTCGAGCTGGAGGGGTACGATCTTTACGTTGGCGGCTGTACGCTTGAGCGCCACGTCAATATCATGACCGAGGGCACGAACGACTATATCTTTGAGCACTTTACCGACGAGCCCGCGCAGAAGGGGCTTTTTAGGTACACGCTTGACGAGGGCCTTGCGTATAAGGAGTGGGATATCATCACCTTTCAGCAGGGAAGCCCGAAGTCCGGCCTGCCCGAGACCTATCACTTCCTCGACCCGCTTTATGCGCACGTTAAGGAGAAGATGGCGGGTCAAAGCGTCCGCTACGCCTGGAATATGACCTGGGCATACGCCATGGAGCATAACTACGGCCACAACCAGATGGCCATGTATCACGCCATCTACGACACCGTGGAGGCCGAGATCCGCCCGCGTGGCCTTGACGTGATCCCCACCGGGGTCGCCGTGCAGACGGCACGCCTGCATCTGCCGGATGCCGCCCTGACGCGTGACAACTTCCACCTGTCGTTGACGGTCGGGCGTTATACTGCCGCCCTGACCCTCCTTTACCGCCTTCTGGATATCGAGCCCTGCCGCGTCAGCTTCTGCCCCGAGGGGGTTTCGGCGCGGGATGCCGATATCTGCCGTGCCGCCGCCCGCTATGCGGTGGATGTGGAAAAAATGCTGCACTGAGCCTATTAAAAAAGAAAAGAGAGGTACGCGGAAATTGCGCCGCGCGCCTCTCTTTTTTCGTATACGGGTGGCTCAGTGCAGGCTCACGGTAAGCTATACCGGCGTGCCGCCCCTCTGCTTGCCGTGACCGATTTTGGTTATTCGATGATATCTCCCTTTTCGTGGAAGCGGAGATAGGGGGCGTAGGGCTGCTTACCAAGGCATTCGGCCTCGCCCGCCAGGATCCTTAAGGTATGGTCGATGCAGTCGGCGCTTCCGCATCCAAGCAGGACGCGCGGCACGTACGGGGCATCGGTGGCCACGTACGGGTTACCGAAGTGCAGGTGCGCCACGATACGGTCGGTGGATTGCAGGGCATCCATAATGTCCACCGTGCGTGGGGTCAGGCACTCCCGCCCGATATAGCAAAAGGATTTGTAGTAGGTGACGTATACCACGTCGTCATAGGCCAGCTGATCCCGCAGGATGTGCCAGTTCTGGGCAAAGTTCGGGTGGTCGGGATGGGTGATAACGGCCGAATTCGGGAAAAGCGAGCGGATGGTGTCGGCAATACGGCGCGGGTTATACCACTCGCTGGCAAAGGCATCATACTCCAGCTTGGCAAGATCCACCGTTCCCTCGGTCATCAGGACAAAGAGATGGTGCCCCTCCCGCGGGATCGTGGGGGTAAGCCCCTCGGCACAAACGGCCGAGATGCACTCGCGGCTGATGCGCTTGATGTTTTCTGCGTCCTCGGGGCGGATCTCCTCGCCCTTCGGCAAAAGGGTCACCTTATGCTGGGCGGCCAGCACGTGGCGGGCGGCGGCATCCAGCCTCTTTTCTGTGATCATGCCCCTCCCATAGGCCTCGCAAAGCGCCGAAAAGGCGTCTTCACAGGGGATGGTGATCAGCGGGATATCGCACCCCGCCTCTACCGACATGGGCACGGGGGCGGTATTGCCATAGCGTGAAACGATAGCCATCATGGCAAGCGCATCGGTGATGGCAAAGCCGTCAAAGCCGATCTCGCGGAGGATATCAACGACAGGGCGGGAGAGGGTAGCGGGGCGGTCGGGGTCGATGTTGACAAGCCGCTTGTGCCCTACCATCACCCCATCGATAAGATCCTTTTCGATCAGCCTGCGGTAGGGGTAAAGGGCATCCTCGATCAGCTCCTCCTTGGTGTCGGTGGAGTAGCCCTCACGCAGGTGGGTATCGTGCGGGGTAGTCTTCATGGGGGAGGGGAAGTGCTTGGCCACCGACAGCGTGCCGCCGTCGTGCATCCCGCGGATGATGGCCTCGCCAAGCCGCGCCACCACCTCACGGTCGGGGCTGATGCTGCGGGTCTGCGCCCCCGGGGAGGCGCGCCGGATGCGGCGGTCAAGGATCGGGTTGCAGATGACGTTGTAGCCAAGTGCGGCAAAGGCCGTGGAGGTCACGCGCCCAAAGGAATAGGCGTACTCCTCCCGCTCGTTTGCCGCCGAAAGGGCGATAGCCCCCGGGATGGGGTAATCGGGGTGGCCGTCCTCGGCATCGCACATAATAAGGATGGGGTAATCGGCGGCCTCCTTCACACGGGCGATGATCTCGTCCCGCCCCTTCATATTGTGGGAGACCCACACGGCGCCCAGGCGATGCTCACGGATCATGGCAAGGGCGGCCTCGATCTCCTTTTCGTCGGGCTTCAGCATCGGGCAGAGCAAAAGCCCAAGCTTTTGCCTTGCGGTGAGGGTGTCGATATCAAGCTCACGGACAGTTTTCATACGCTTCTCCTTTTTGC
>JAGBZZ010000184.1 GCA_017652965.1 Clostridia bacterium
CGTGTACTTCACCTTTGTTGCCGACGGCGGCGACGGCCTCCTCCTTTCACTTGCGCCCGCCGAGGGGGTGAGCATCCTGGACGTTGCCCTCTATCCTGCGGGCGGGTCGCGGATGTTCCTTTTCCCGACGGGTGAGAGCAACAGCGGCTTTCTCTACGACGGCCCGATCGCCGCAGGGCAGACCTATTACATGGCGGTGACACTGAAGGCGGCGGGGGGCGTGAGCCTTTCTGTGACGCCCGGGTCGTAAGCCGAAGAAAAAGAAAGGAAAGCACCTGCCGCGGCAGGTGCTTTCCTCATTTTTATTACGTCTTCGGGCGTGCCCGCTTTTCGTCATACAGCTTGCGGTCGGCCGCATCCATCAGATTTGTCAAGGTCATGCCGCTTTGATACGGGGCGTAGCCAAGGCACATGCTGATGCTGTGCCCGTGATGGTGGGCGGGGTCGGCCAGAGCCGCGGCAACGGCCGCCTTCAGATCCTCGGCGATCTCGGCCTTTTCGGAATCCAGGACGATGGCAAACTCGTCGCCTCCCATACGGGCGACAAAGGCGCCGTAGCCCTCTGCGGTATCCGCGATCGTTTTGGCAATATCCCGCAGGACGGCATCCCCCGCTACGTGGCCGTGGGTATCGTTCAGCGCTTTGAAGTGGTCCACGTCCCCGATGAAAAGAAAGAAGGAGGCATCGGTCTCGCGTTTGTGGTTGATGCATTCCTGCAGCTTAAGGTCAAGGCCAAAGCGGTTGGCGATCCCTGTCAGGCTATCGTTGGTGATACGGCGATTCTGCATCTGCACAAAGACAAGCAGAAGCGAAAGCAGGATCGAAAATTGCATGGTCGGCAGGCTGCCGGGGGGCGCTATCACCGACAGTACCCCCAAAAGGATGGGCGGCAGGGTAAAGCCGATCATGGCGTGATACTGGTTCTTTTGGGTGGAAAGCTGTGCCCCCCTGGCCGCAATAGCCGCGCAGGCCGCGGCGACCAGAAGATACACGTAGCTGACAGAGAGCAGGGAATACAGCGGGCCGCGCACGTAGCGGTAGCTCTCGTCAATATAGTAGATAAGCCCCGTGAAGGGGGAGGTGAGGATCAAAAGAAGGACTGCCGCCGCAGGCAGGTAGAAGAGGATGCGGAGAAGCCTGCGCCCGAGAATGCGGAAGGGGTACTGCTTTTGGCAGTAGGCAAACCAGAAGAGGGTGGAAAGCAGGAAGGCCGAGAGGTACAAAATATGCAGGGGATAAGCGATATAGACGTAGCGCGCCGCCCCGTCGATCAGGATCCAGATGATGTCGAGAAGCGAGGTGAGCATCGTCAAAAGATACACAGCGCCAAGACAGCCGAAATGCTCGGGCCTGCCGTAGCGCAGGTTCATCCCGTACAGAAGGGCAAGGAACAGGATGCAGATCGCCAAGGCTTCAATATATACGGTCGTGTGTGACATCCTTCCTCCTTTCTATCCGATGCGGTATGCGCTGGTGCATACGAATTTTCACGGGAAATCACAAATGATTTTGTCATAGTATAGCACACCTTTGTCGAAAAATCAAGGAAACAAGGAAATTTTGCTGAAAATATATAGAAGTGAAGAGATATGAATGCGATTGCCTTTACAAAGCGGCGGTAGTGTGCTATACTGAGAAAAAAGCACCCGCCACATCCCATGCGGGACGGGCGGCCTGGGTATATAAGGAGGGCGTATGGCAGACGAGGTGTTGACCCTTGCCGAGGGCGAATACCGCGGCGAGGTCAAGGACGGGAGCATTCCCGAGGGGAACGGCGTTTTGCGATATACGAACGGGGACGTGTATGCCGGCGCTTTTTCGGACGGGCGGCCGCACGGCTACGGTAAGTGCATCTATGCCGGCGGTGCCGTGTATGAGGGACAGTGGCAGGACGGCGTGCGCGCAGGGGAGGGCCGTGAGACGCGTAGCGGCAGTATCTATTTCGGCGGCTTTGCCGACGGTCACCGCGCGGGCTACGGCGTGATCCACTGGGCGGACGGTGCCCGCTTTCAGGGGGCGTTTTCCGATGGGGGCCGAAACGGGCACGGTGTGATGAAATATGCCGACGGCGGCCACTACGAGGGTGGATGGCGGAATGACCGCCGCCACGGCACCGGAAAATGCATGTATAAGAGCGGGAGCTCCTACGAGGGCGCCTGGGAGGATGACCGCCCGCAGGGCCTTGGCGTATACCGCTTCAAAAGCGGCGGCGTCTATGAGGGCGAGATGCTGGACGGGAATTTCTGCGGCCACGGTGTGATGAAATATGCCGACGGCGGCCGCTATGAGGGCGGGTGGCAGAATGACCGCCGCCACGGCACCGGTAGGATGGAGTATCCCGACGGCGGCGTCTATGAGGGCGAGTGGCAGACAGGGCGGCGCTCCGGTAAGGGAACGCACCGCTTTGCCGGCGGCGCCTCTTACGAAGGGGACTGGCGAGAGGATGCCCCGAACGGACGCGGCGTATATCTGTATGCCGACGGCGGTCGGTACGAGGGCGAGATCGCCGCTTGGAAGTTTCATGGCCAAGGTGTGCGCCTCTATCCAAACGGCGCCCGTTATGAGGGCGAGTGGCAAAACGGCAACTTACATGGCACCGGGACTATGCACTACGCCGACGGTGCCCGCTACGAAGGCCGGTGGCAAAACGGTAAGCTTCACGGCACCGGGACCTTACACTATGCCGGCGGTGCGTGCTATGAGGGCGGATGGAAGGAGGGCGTTTGCCACGGGCGCGGTCGCGCGCTCTTTGCGGACGGCACCACCTACGAAGGCGAATGGCAGAATGGAAAGCGCCACGGCTACGGCATCTGCGTCATGTCAGAAGGCACCGTTTATGAGGGGGAATGGCAGGGCGGCAAGTACCATGGCTACGGCAAGGAGGTCGCCCCGGACGGCACCGTCCGAGAGGGCGAGTGGCAGGAAGGCGAATTTGTCGGTTGAAGCCGGATCGCGTTATAAGATAATAGGAAAAGGGCTACACGGCGCTTTGGCGGTGCAGCCCTTTTTGTATGCTTTTTAGTCCTCGGGGATTAGATGATACTGGTTCGATGAAAGGTGGCCTCGGATGATGGTGGCAAGGCGGGTGCTGTGCGGAGAAAGGATGCGCAGGGCATCTACGTGTCCCCCCAGCTGAAAGGCTGTGCAGGACCATTCGCCCTGTATCCTGCCTGTCCAGAAATCAAGCGTGGGAAGGCGGATGGTCTGCAGGGCCTTGGAGCCAAGAACCATCGTGCCGTGCATACGGCAAAGGCTTTTCGGCAG
>JAGBZZ010000185.1 GCA_017652965.1 Clostridia bacterium
GGCTATGCCGCGCGGCTCGACGGTACACTTGCTCGCGCATCCGCATAGCAACGCATAACCGAAAAGGGAAAGGGGTTTTATGTGATCTACATAGAATCCCTTTTCCGCTTCTTCGTAATTTAATTTGTTTTACGGAACGGCGTTTTTTTCTGCGCGTTACTTGACAAAAGCGCGCTTTCGTGATATACTTTCTAAAACATTTGGGAGGAAACACCTATGGACGAAATATTGAAGCTTCTGGAATCCGACGCTACCCTGACCCCCGAGATGCTGGCCAAGATGTGCCGCAAGGACGTGGGGGACATCCGCGCCGCTATTGAGGAGTGGGAAAAGGCGGGTGTCATCCTCGGCCGTCGCACACTGGTAGACTGGGAGCGCGCGGGTGAGGAAAAGGTGCGCGCCATGATCGAGGTCAAGATCAATCACAAGGGCGCCTATGCCTATGATAAGCTGGCGCAGAAGATCCGCAATTATCCCGAGGTCAAGTCCCTGTACCTGATGTCGGGTGCCTACGATTTTTTGGTGATCGTGGAGGGCAGAAGCCTTAAGGACGTGGCCTTCTTTGTGGGGGATAAGCTTTCCTCGCACGAGATGGTAACCTCAACGGCCACCCACTTTGTCCTGAACACCTACAAGGAAAACCACGTGCTTTTCAAGGTGCCGGAGGGCGATGAAAGGATTGCAGACCTCTTATGATCTCTTACGACTCGCTACTTTCTGCGCGTGTGCGCGAGCTGAAGCCCTCGGGCATCCGCAAATTCTTTGACCTTTTGTCCTCTATGGACGACGTGGTGGCGCTGACGGTCGGTCAGCCCGATTTTGTGACACCCTGGCACATCCGTGAGGCGGCCATTGACAGCCTAGAGCGCGGCCGCACCTATTATACAAGCAACGCCGGTACCACCGAGCTGCGCCGCGGCATCGCCGCTTATCTTTCAAGGAGATTTTCGCTTTCCTACGATCCGCTTGGCGAGATCATCGTCACGGTGGGTGGCAGTGAGGCCATCGACATCGCGATCCGTACCGTCCTTGACCCGGGCGACGAGGTCATTATCCCTGTCCCGTCCTTTGTTTGCTACGAACCGCTGACCCGCATGGCAGGCGGCGTGCCCGTGATGCTGGAGACCCTGCCCGAGGACGGCTTTAAGCTGACGCCCGAGCGCCTGCGCGCCGCCATCACCCCGCGCACCAAGCTCCTGGTGCTCCCCTTTCCCAACAATCCGACCGGGGCGATCCTCACCGAGGAGGAGCTTGCAGGGATCGCGGAGGTTTTGCGCGGCACCAACGTCCTCGTGCTATCCGATGAGATCTATGCCGAGCTGACCTACGGCCGCACGCACACCTCGATTGCCGCGATCCCCGATATGCGGGAGCGCACCATCCTTGTCAGCGGCTTTTCCAAGGCCTATGCTATGACGGGCTGGCGGCTTGGCTATATCGCCGCCCCCGCACCTCTGGCCAAGGAAATGCTGAAGCTGCACCAATATGCCATCATGTGTGCGCCGACGGCCAGCCAGTTTGCGGCGGTGGAGGCCATCAAAAACGGGGATGAGGATATCGCCATGATGCGCGAGGAATACGACCGCCGCCGTGCCTTTTTGCTGGATGGGCTTGCCGAGCTGGGCCTGCCCTGCTTTCCTGCCGAGGGGGCGTTTTACCTCTACCCCTACATCGGCGGCTACGGTCTTTCCAGCGAAGAGTTCTGCGAGCGGCTTCTACATGAGGAGCGCTGTGCCATTGTCCCCGGTACCGCCTTTGGCGCGGTGGGCGAGGGTTACGCCCGCATATCCTATGCTTACTCCATGCATCATTTGGAGGAGGCGCTTGTGCGCATCGGGAAATTTTTAGAAAAGCTGAAAAATCCCTAAGCCCTGCAAAAGGGGGGCATATGCACTGTGCATATGCCCTCTTTTTGTTTCTCTTTTGCGGTTTCTTTTTGCAAAAAGAAGAGATAACCCCTCGCGGCGTCCCATTTTTGGTACGCAACCTTTGCTATACTATAATCTCAACTCAAAAAGAACGGCAAGAGGAGGACGCTATGGAAAAGAAGAATATGACCCCGATAGACGAAAGTGCATCCCCACAGGAGCTTTTGGATGCCATCAACAGCAAAAGCGGAACCCTCTCCCCTGCCGAGGTGGCACAGCTTATCCGCCGTTTGGTTACCCTGCGCCAGGAGAACCGTGCCAAGGAAAAGGAGGCCGCGCGTACGCGCACGCGCGAATCGAAAAAAGAAGAGACCGCCCGTGCGCGGGAGGAGAAAAAGGCCGCCGCCGCCAAGGAGCGTGCCGCCCATGCGGCGCACGTGGCCGAGGTCACCGCGATGGAGCTACCCCTGGATTGGGAAAACGCCTTTTGCGATGACCCGCGCGCCGAGGGCACGTATACCGAAAGCATCCCGGACGGCCTTGTACGCTCGCTTACCACGCTTGGACGGGTGGATATCGAATACATCGCCAAGATCACCGACACCTCCTGCAAGGAGGTCATCCTCGGCCTGCGCGGTGCGATCTTTCAGAACCCCGAGACCTGGGGCGAATGCTTTTACCGCGGCTGGGAAACGGCCGAGGAATATCTTTCGGGCAATCTGATACGGAAATGGCAGGTCGCCAAGGCCGCCAACAAAAGCTATAGCGGCTACTTCCGTGAAAACATCAAGGCGCTGGAGGCCGCCCTGCCCCCTGCAGTCCCTACCGACAAGATCTACGTGACGCTTGGCTCGCCCTGGGTTCCCACCGAGGTGATCGACGAGTTTATCAACCATATCCTTCAGATCCGCTATCGTCCCTACCACGGCACCCGCCACGATGAGGAGACGGGCACCTGGGAGATCCCGGATAAGGAAGCGCTTTACTCACGCAACACCGTGGCGGCGGGGACGACCTACGGTACACGGCGCATCCATGCCCTTTCACTACTCGAGAAGACACTGAATATGCGCACCGTCACGGTGACGGACGAGGAGATCCTCCCGGGGCCGAAAAGGAAGGTGCGCCACGTCCTCAACCAGGAGGAAACGGTGCTGGCACTGGAAAAGCAGACTATGCTGATCGAGGAGTTCCGCAGATGGGTCTTTGCTGATGAAGAGCGGCGGGAGGCGCTGAGCGTGCTATACGGCAACAAATACGGTTGTGTGCGGCGGCGCATCTTTGACGGCTCGTTTCTCACCTTCCCTACGATGTCGGATGCTATCTCGCTGTATCCCTATCAGAAAAACGCGGTGGCGCGCATCCTGTTTTCCCCCAATACGCTTTTAGCGCACGACGTTGGCTCGGGCAAGACCTATATCATGATCGCCGCGGGGATGGAGCTGCGCCGCATGGGGCTTTCCCAAAAGAACCTGTACGTCCTGCCCAACAACCTGGTCTCGCAGTGGGAGAGCATCTTCCGTACGATGTACCCGCACGCCAGGATCCTTTCGGTCACCCCCTCCCGCTTTACCCCCTCTCGCCGTCTTGCCATGCTGGAGCGCATCCGGGATGAGGATCACGACGCGATCCTGATGGCCTATAGCTGCTTTGAGCGCATCTCGGTCTCCTGCCGCTATCACGAGGAGGAGCTTAACGAGCTTTGGGAAAAGCTTGAGAAGATCGCGGCCGATCCGCAAAAGGCCACAAGCTACGTCAACCGCAAGAAGAGCGCCGTGAAAAAGGAGCTGGCCAAGGCGGCCGCCGCAATCGAAGCACCCGAGGACATCCCCTTTGATCAGCTGGGGATCACGCGCCTCTTTGTAGACGAGGCGCACAACTACAAAAACGTCCCGATCGAGACCAAAAGCGATAAGGTAAACGGGATCTCGTCGGGCGGGTCGCAAAAGTGCCGCGATATGCTGGACAAGGTGCGCATCGTGCAAAAGAAAAACGGGGGCGGGGGTGTGGTAATGGCCACAGGCACGCCCATCACGAACTCGATCACCGATGCCTTTGTCATGCAACAGTATCTCCAAAGCGGCGAGCTGACCCTTCTGGATCTGCAGACCTTTGACAGCTGGATCGGCATGTTTGCCGAGCGCGTGACCGAGTTTGAGATCGACGTGGACACCAGCGGATACCGTCTTGTCACCCGTTTTTCCCGCTTCCATAACCTGCCCGAGCTGACCGCCATCTTTTCCTCGGTGGCCGATTTTCACCAGGTGGGGCCGGGGGCGGGACTGCCCGCGTTTGACGGGTATCACGATGCCCTGCTCCCACGCTCGGCCGAGCTGCGGGATTTTCTGAAGGATATCTCCGACCGCGCCGACAACGTGCGCCGGGGCCGCATCCCGATGCGGGAGGACAATATGCTGAAGATCACCACCGACGGGCGCAAGGCGGCACTGGATCTGCGGCTTGTGGAGCGCGAGACCTTCTCGCATCCCGGCACCAAGGTAGCCGAATGCGCCGAAAACGTGATGACGATCTACCGTGCCACCGCCGCCACCCGCGCGACCCAGCTTGTCTTTTGCGATATCTCTACCCCGAAAAGCAGCTTTAATATGTATGACGAGCTGCGCCGCCTTCTCATCGAGGGGGGGATCCCCGGCGAGGAGATCGCCTTTATCCACGATGCCACCGGCGAGCGGCGCCGCACCCTGCTTTTTTCCAAGGTATGCGCGGGAGAGGTGCGCGTTCTTATCGGCTCCACCTTCAAGCTGGGGATGGGCGTTAACGTACAGGAGAGGCTGATTGCCATCCATCACCTGGATGTGCCGTGGCGGCCCGCGGATATGACCCAGCGCGAGGGGCGCATCCTGCGCCAGGGCAACACCAACGAGCGGGTGTTTATTTACCGCTATATCACCGAGGGGAGCTTTGATGCCTACTCCTGGCAGATCCTTGAAACCAAGCAGCGCTTTATCACCGGGCTTCTTTCCGGGGCGATCACCGAGCGCTCGGGCAGTGACGTGGACGGCCGCGCCCTGAACTATGCCGAGGTCAAGGCCCTGGCGATCGGCAATCCGCTGATCAAGGAGCGGGTAGAGGTAGCCAATGAGCTGGCGCGGTGCTTTACCCTGCAAAGCCGCGCCGTGGAGGAGCATATCCGCATGGAGCGCGAGCTTTCCGAGCTGCCCGCAAGGATCAGCCATCAAAACGACCTGATCAAGCGTTGCCGCGGCGACTGTGAATTTTTAAAGGAGGAGCAAAAGTCGGCATTGCCGCCCCTTCCCAAGTCCCCTTCCCTGCCCTCGGCCGGTGAGGGGGGCGGGAGCCCCTTCACCGAGGAGGCGGTGGCCGCCCTATCCGCTGAGGAGGAGGCATGGAGACGTGGCCGCGAGGAGCGCCGGCTTTTGCGCGAGCGGCTCTCTCTTGCCCTGCGCGAGAACGTCCTCTCCACAACCGAGACCTATTTCGGAGAATACCGCGGCTTTGGTATCTACCTCCCCGCCAATATGGATACGGTGCATCCCTTTGTGCGGCTGGCGCGCGACGGGCATTACGCCGTGGACGTTGGTATCACCGAGGGCGGGTGCCTTATCCGCATTGACAGCTTTCTGGACGCCCTGCCCGAGCATCTTGCCAAGCTGCGCGAAAATTTGCGCCGCATGAAGGCGCGGCGGGACGGGCTGACGGTAGAATTAAAAAAGACAACCGGCTATGCCGAGCGCATCGAGGCGCTAACGGTGCGCCTTGCCGAGATCGATAAAAAGTTAGGAGTAACGGCCTCATGAGCGACATCAAGCTTCAGAACATCCCCACCATGAGCGTCGGAGGGGCGGTGACCGCCCTTTCCGAGCTCTACACCTCCGCCATACGGGCGGGGCTTCCCCTGCGCACGCTACCCTCTGTGATGCTTTGGGGGCCGCCCGGTGTCGGTAAATCCCAGGCTATCCGCCAGATGGCGGATGCCATCACGGCAGGAACGGGCAAGCGCACCGTAGTAACCGATGTGCGGCTTTTGCTCTTTAACCCGATCGACCTGCGCGGCATCCCGACGGCGAATGCCGACAAGACGCTGGCCGTCTGGCTGAAGCCGAAGATCTTTCAGATGGACGAGGGGCGGGATCTTGTAAACATCCTCTTTTTGGACGAGATCTCGGCCGCGCCGCAATCGGTACAGGCGGCCGCCTACCAGATCACGCTGGATCGCGTGGTGGGCGAGCATCGCCTGCCCGAAAACTGCATTGTTGTGGCGGCGGGAAACCGTACCACCGACAAATCGGTAGCCTTTAAGATGCCCAAGGCACTGGCCAACCGCTTGATGCACCTGGAGATCGAGGGGAGCTTCAGCTCCTGGCGAAGCTGGGCGGTCAGCCATGGGATCCATCGGATGGTGCTGGGCTTTCTCTCCTTCCGCCAAAGCTATCTGATGGACTTTGATTCCGGCAATGAGGATCTGGCCTTCCCGACGCCGCGTTCCTGGGAGATGGTCAGTAATCTTTTGCATGCCGCGGGAGAGGATACCGAAAAGCTGTATCCCCTGATCGCGGGGCTGGTGGGAAGCGGGGCGGCCATCGAGTTCCGCACCTGGGCGCGTATTTATGCCGACCTGCCGCGCATTGAGGATATCTTTGACGGAAAAATGCCGCCTCTGCCCGGCAATAGCGACGCCATGTATGCCCTGGCCGCCTCCATCACTGCCTATGCGCGCGAGCATCGGCACGAGACGGCGCGGCTGACGAGTTCCATCCGCTATATCGATAGGATGCCCCCCGACTTCTCTGCCCTTGTCATGCGGGACTATATGTGCTTTGAGCCGGACTTCAAGCACAAGCTGATGGCGATCCCCGAATTTTCTCGCTGGCTGCAAACGAAAGGAAAGCTGTTGAATGGCGCTCAATAACGAGACCCTGCGGGAATGTACACGCCGCCTGTTACTTTCGCGCATGCGGCTTTTATGCCACCACGGCTTTTACGGCCTTTTGCTGTTGCATATGCGTTACGCGGTGGACGAGGCGGTAGAAACGGCCTGCACCGACGGTGTGCGCATCACCTTTGGTGTGGACTTTTTGGAGAGCCTTACGGATGAGGAGCTGGACTTTGTGATGATGCACGAGGTGCTTCACGTGGTGCTGCAGCATTGCCTGCGGCAGGGCGAGCGCGATCGCGAGCTTTTCAATATTGCCTGCGACACGGTCGTTAACTCCAATATTCTTTTGGAAAACCGAATGAACGAAAAAAGCATCTCGCTTGCCGAGTACGGCGTTTCTATGCATCTTGCCCCGAACGGCGAGGAAGGGCATCTCTACACCGCCGAGGAGGTCTACGAGATGCTGAAGGATCCGCAAGAAAGCAAAAAGGCCGCCAAGGGCGGCGGCAAGGGTGAGGGGAGATCCCCCTCGCGCGGGCGGGGCGGCAGGAATGGCAGTGCCGCCGGCACGGCAGGGGACGCCTGGGACGACCACACCCGTTGGGGCGGCGCCGAAGAGAGCGGCGAGGAGCTTTCCGACCTTTGGGCCAAGCATTTCCGGGATGCCTGCAGTGCCATGGAGGTGCGCGATCCCTCTAACTCCCGCGGGTTGATCCCCGCCTTTGCCAAGCGGATACTGGGTGAAGTGCGCCGCGCCGAGACCGATTGGCGCACGGTCCTAAACGAATTTGTCCAGGAGGAGGTCGCCGATTATTCCTTCTCCCCGCCCGACCGCCGCTTTGGCGATACCCCGTTTTTCCTGCCCGACTTCAACGGCACGGTTGAGGTGGTGCGGGATATCCTTTTCATGATAGACACCTCCGGCTCCATGAGCGATGCCATGATCACCGCGGCTTATTCCGAGGTCAAGGGGGCTATCGACCAGTTTGACGGCAAGCTGTGCGGCTGGCTTGGATTTTTTGATGCCGCCGTGATCGAGCCCTGCCGCTTTGAGGATGCCGAGGAAATGCAGATCGTGCGGCCGGTGGGAGGCGGCGGGACGGATTTTGACGTCATTTTTCGCTATATAAATACCTACATGAGCGAAACGCCTCCTGCCAGCATCATTATTCTGACAGATGGCTACGCCCCCTTCCCCCCTGAGAAAAGCGCGAACGGCATTCCCGTACTGTGGCTTCTCACCGATAGCGAGGTGGAGCCGCCTTGGGGGCGAGTGACGAGGATCAAGGTATAGACAAGAAAAAAGAACCGGAGAGCAAAAGCTCTCCGGTTCTTTTATTGATAAAATCAGGCGATCGGCGACCAGCTGGCATCCTCGGTCAGGCAAACATACCAGGTGATCTCGACCTTAAAGTCGGCATCCACGACCTGGCAATTGGTGGTGGAGGCAAAGGAGGCAACCGTCTTATAGGTGCCAAGCGCGGTCACAGCACCGTCCACAGGGGTGGTGGCGCCGTCGGTGGCAACCTTCACGGTGGTGTAGGTCACGGTAACACCCTCGGTAAGGGCGGCGATGCTGGCATCATCCAGCACCATCTGAAGGGCGATGGTGGCATCGGCGGCAACGCGGATGGCGTTAAGCTCAGCATCATAGCCGGCCATCGAGGTATAGCCCCAGTTCAGGGTAAGCTCGCCAACGGTAACCTTGATCGGCTCGATCACAAGGGAGGCCGTCTTGGTGGCATCGGCAGTAGCGATCTCGTAGTTCGCATCGGTGGAGGTGAAGGTAGCGGTCACGGTGTAGGTGCCGGAATCCTTAGCCTCGGCTACGGTAGAACCGCCCAGCGCGTAGGCATAAGCAACCTGAACGTTGGCAGGGATACCGGTGGCGGCCAGGGTGTAAGCGGTGCCGTTGTAGGGTTTGGTGTCGCCGGCAAACTGAACAGCGGACATATCGATGGTCGCCTTGTTGATCGTCAGCGTAGCCGTCTTGGTAGCGTCGGCAGCAGCGATCTCATAGTTCGCATCGGTGGAGGTGAAGGTAGCAGTCACGGTGTAGACACCGGCATTGATAGCCTCAGCCACGGTAGAACCGCCCAGCGTGTAGGCATAAGCAACCTGAACGTTGGCAGGGATACCGGCGGCGGCCAGGGTGAAGGCAGAACCGGTATAGGTCTTGGTGTCGCCGGCCAGCTGAACGGCAGACATGTCAACAGTCGCCTTCGCGATGGTGACGGTGGCCGTCATGGGGGCAACAGGGGAATAAGTAGCGGGAAGCGTGATGGTGGCCACGACGGTATAGGTACCGGCGTTGGTCAGAGAAACCGCCTCAACAGCCACACCGTCCACAGTATAGGAAACGGTAGCGCCCTCGGGCAGGTTGGTAACAGCGGCCGTGAAGGCAGAGCCGTTGTAGACACCACTGACGTTCTCAAAGACGGGCTCGGCAACCAGAAGGGGCGCCTCGGTCGTCGTAGGAGCGGTCGTGGTCGGGGCGGCCGTGGTGGTATCCGCAGCCGTCGTCGTTACGTCGCCGGCGGCCGTAGTGGTAGCGGCAGGCGTCGTACCGGAAACACCGGTCGTGCAGGATGCGAGGGTGATGCAAAGAAGCGCCGTCAGAAGAACGGCAAAGAGGAACAGCTTATTTTTCATACAATCTCTCCTTGAATAATATAGAAGATAATATTCTCTACATATCATTATAATATATATGCGTGCAATTGTCAATAGTAAAAAAAGAAAAAGAATACGCATTGCACAAGCATCACAAAAAAGCATATGCTTCATTTGGTGAAAACGCTATCGCGGCGCTAGTTTTCTCCCCCCAAAAAAGAAAAAATCCCTCGAAGGAGGGAAAAAAGGAAAAAAGAAAGGGGAAAGCAAGTGGACATTGAAAACCGAATAAAGGGTTATTTGTAACGAAAGACTCAATAAACGAACTGCAATAGCAGTTCAAGCGATCGGTCTATTAGTATCGTTCAGCTGAACACGTTACCGTGCTTACACCTACGACCTATCAACTTGTAGTCTACAAGTGACCTCACGGGCCGAAGCCCATGGATATCTAATCTTGAGGTGTGCTTCACGCTTAGATGCCTTCAGCGTTTATCACATCCGCACGCGGCTATCCAGCTATGCCCTTGGCAGAACAACTGGTGCACCGGAGGTGCGTTCGACCC
>JAGBZZ010000186.1 GCA_017652965.1 Clostridia bacterium
CCCTGCCCCGTGACGGTTCTTGCCGATCCCTTGTCGGAGGGAGAGGAGGGGGACGTCCTGTTTGTCGAAAGCCTGCCCCTGCGCCCGCACCTTGATAAGATCGAAAAGATCATCCGTTACTCGTTTGAAGAGCGCTATCCCTTTGACACCGCCCTTGACGTTGACCCGATCGCCGAGGGCTTCCGCCTTGCCGCATGCTGTGAGCTTGTCGGCCATTCCCATCCCACGATGAAAAAGGAGGTCTATGTAAAATGAAAACCAAAAATCTTGCCCTTGTTTCCTTCCTGCTTGTCCTTTGCCTGCTTATCACCGGGTGTGACATGCTTCTTTCGCCCCCCGGTACGACCGCCGCCACCACCACGGCCGCCGCCACCACGACCGCCCCGACCCCCGGCTCCACGCCTGTGGAATACGAGGCGCTGACCCTTCCGGGCGGCACGGTCATCCCCGCTTACTCCGGCACCCCCTACGCCGTAGTGGCGGACGGCGTGCCCACCTTCACCGCCGCCGAGATCGCCGCGGCCGTCAACTCCTACGAGGACTTCACCCCGCATGATTCTCTTGGGCGCTGCGGAGTGGCCGAGGCCTCGATCGGGGTGGATCTGATGCCCACCGATGAGCGCGAGTCGATCGGCTCTGTCAAGCCCTCGGGCTGGCACACCGTCAAGTATGACATTGTAAGCGGTAAGTACCTTTATAACCGTTGCCACCTTATCGGCTTCCAGCTGACCGGCGAAAACGCCAACGTGGAAAACCTGATCACCGGTACGCGATACATGAACTGGGACGGCATGGTTCCCTTTGAGAACATGGTAGCCGCTTATGTCAAGGAAACCGAGAACCACGTCCTGTACCGCGTGACCCCCATCTTCCTTGAGGAGGAGCTGGTGGCACGCGGCGTGCTGATCGAGGCCTATTCCATCGAGGATGAGGGGGAGGGCATCTCCTTCTACGTGTACGTTTACAACGTCCAGCCCGGGATCGTGATCCGCTATGCGGACGGGGTCAGCTGGCTCTCCTCCGAGCCGCCGGTTACCGCCGCCCCCACCACCACAACGGCCGCCCCCACCGACCCCGACACCCCGGCCGAGGAGGTGAAGGTCTACGTGGTGAACAACAACACCATGAAATTCCACCTTCCCACCTGCTCCTCGGTCGATTCCATGAAGCCCGAAAACCGTGACGATTACGAATGCACCCGCTCCTTCCTGATCGAAATGGGCTTTGACCCCTGCGGCAGCTGCAAGCCCTGACCCCCATAATAAAGAAAGAACCCCTTGCAATGCGAGGGGTTCTGTGTTATACTGATATTGCAATTCATTAGAAAGTCAAGGAGACGGCCGTGATCCACTATCTTGTCGTATTTCTGATCTCCATGGTTCCGCTTATCGAGCTGAGGGGGGCGATCCCCTACGGCCTTGCGCTTGAGCTGGATCCCCTTTTCACCTACGCGCTTGCCATTCTCGGCAATTGCCTGCCCGTCCCCTTTATCCTCTTTTTCATCAAAAAGATCCTGGCCTGGATGCAGGCCTCCCGCGTAAGGCTTTTTAGTAGGGTGGCTACGTGGGTCATCGAAAAGGGACAAAGGGGCTTTCACAAGGTACAGCGCTATGCCGTTTTCGGCCTTTTCCTGTTTGTGGCGATCCCTCTGCCCGGCACGGGCGCATGGACAGGCTCGCTGATCGCGGCACTGCTGGATATGAAAAAACGCTACGCCATCCCCTCTGTTTTCCTCGGCGTTCTGACAGCGGGGATCTTAATGTCACTGATCACGGGCGGGGTGCTGGCAGGGCTATCCTTTTTACTGTAAAGAAAAAGACTCGGGAGAGGCTGAGACAGCCATCCTGAGTCTTTTTTATGAAACGGGTGTCAGATGCGCGGGGCATCCGGAAATTCCTTCAAGAACCATACGTCATCCGGAGAGAGTGAAAACTCACGGCCGGAAAGATAATCAAGCACCGTAGCCTCCCCCTCAAAGGAAAAGCGCAGGCGGTAGGAGATCAGTGCCTGGTGCGCGTATCCCACGGCACGGTCGCCTGCGTTTTTGCCGTATTTGCCGTCCCCGAGAAGCGGATGGCCGATATGGGCAAGATGCGCACGGATCTGGTGGGTGCGCCCGGTCAGAAGCTCGACAGTGAGAAGCGAAAGATCCCCTCTTGTCGACAGGGTGCGATAGTGGGTTTTGATGGTCAGTGCCCCATGGGGTGGGTTGCGGTCATAGATCCTCACCGTCTTGGTCTCCTCATTGCGCAAAAGGAAGGCCGAAAGGGTCGCCTCACGCGGGGAGGGGGTACCGTGGACGGCGCAGAGATACCACTTGTCGATCTGGCGCGCCTTGATCTTATCGTTCATCACCCGCAAGGCCTCGGCATTCTTCGCGGCGATCACGATGCCGGCAGTATTACGGTCGATCCGATTGCAAAGGGCGGGGGCAAAGGATTGCTCGGCGTTCGGGTCGTATTCCCCGCGCTGATAGAGGTATGCCTGCAGGTGGGTAAGAAGGTTTGCGGTGCGGTTTCCCTCGTCCTCATGCACCGAAACCCCCACCGGCTTATTGAGAAGCAGGATGTTACTGTCCTCGTATAGGACGGCGATCTGCGGGCGGATCGAGCGAAGGGTCGCGGCCAGGTCCTCCTCCGGTGAGAAGAATTCATCGGCCAGAAAAAGCTGGAGCGTATCCCCCTCGGCCAGGATCTGGCCTATCTCGGCGCGCTTGCGGTTGACCTTGATCTTTTTGGTGCGCACCGATTTGTAAAGCAGGGCCCTCGGCAGATCCGGCAGGGCCTTGGTCAGAAATTTGTCAAGGCGCTGGCCACTGTCGTTTTTCCCGATCTTCAGCTCATGCATGCGATGCCCTCGCACGGAAAACCGCCTCGGCGATCAGCTCGGCCGTTCCCTCAATTCCGAAAAGGTGACTGTCCACCGACATATGGTAAGCACCGCACTGCCCCCACTTGCCGCCGGTATAGAAGGCATAGTAGGAGGAGCGGCGCCTGTCGGTCTTATGGATCAGATCCAGTGCCGCCCCGGGGCGCAGCTCGGGATGGCGTGCCATGACCCGCTCATGCCGGATCTCGGCCGGGGCATGCACAAATACCGAAAAGCGGGCAGGCTCATCCCGCAAAACGTAATCGGCACAGCGGCCGATAAAGACACCGCTACCCTCGGCGGCCTTTTTACGGATATATTCGGACTGCAGAAGAAACAGCCGATCGTTCACGGGGATGTGCGCCTCCCCCGTATGCGATACGCCATGCAGGCCGGTTGCCGTCGCCAGGGTGTACAAAAGGCTTCCTGCGGCCTTTTCATCCACCCGCTCGGCCACGTGGGGATGCAAATTTCCTTCCTCGGCCGTTTGGGTGATCAGCTCACGGTCATAAAGCGGAATGCCGAGAAGCTCGGAAAGGCGCAGGCCGATCTCACGGCCGCCACTGCCGTACTGACGGGCGATCGTCACAAGGATCTTATTTTCCATAGGCGTTTCTCCTTCTTTTTTCTTCATTATAGCACATCCTGCGCGCTTTGTAAAGATATATATGTGAAAGCGGCACCACGTCCCAAAAACGGTGCGCCCTGCTCTTGCTTTTTTTCGCCCCCCGTGATACAATGGAAGAAAAGACTGTAAGGAGGCGCTTATGATCGCCATTGCACCCGAAACGGTATCGGCCATAGACCGCTATGCCGAAGATATCCTGCACATCCCCGTCTATCGGCTGATGAAGCAGGCGGGCCACGCGCTGGCCCTTTCCGTGCGTGCGGCACTGCCGAAGGGCGGCACTGTCCTTTTCCTTTGCGGCGGGGGCAATAACGGCGGGGACGGCTATGCCGCCGCGGTAGAGCTTTTGCGCAGTGGCATCCGTGCGATCGCCGCCGATGTGACCGGGCGTGGCCAGGCAAGCGAAGCGGGGCGCGCCTTCCTTGAGGAATACCGCAAGGAGGCGGGGGATCCGCTTGACAGAGAGGCGGCCATACACCGCGATGCCGACGTCCTTGTGGACGCTATCCTCGGCACAGGGGCACGCCTGCCCCTTGGTGAGGAGCTTGCCGAGATCAGTGCCTTTATCCGCGCACACCGCGCCTATAAGATCGCGGCCGATCTGCCGCTTGGTGTCGATGCCGCCTTTGGCCGTGTTGACCCCCTGGCCGTCACGGTAGACGAGACGGTTTGCTTCGGCTTTTTGAAGCAGGGGCTCTTCTCCTACCCCGCCCGTGCCTTTTGCGGGCGCATCACCTGCCGGGATATCGGCCTTGCGCAAAGCGAGGTGATCACGCATTTTGCGCTTTCTGACCGCCTGACCGATAAGGCGGATATTCCCGCTCTCCTGCCCGTACGCCCGGTCGATTCCCATAAGGGAACCTACGGCCATCTTCTGATGCTGTGCGGCTCGCCCCGTTACCGTGGGGCGGCCATCCTTGCCGCCACGGCCGCCGTACGCATGGGGGCAGGGCTTGTGACCTTAGCCGCCCCCGAGGAGGTGCTGGCCGCCGCCGTGACCGTATGCCCCGAGGTGATCTGCGCCCGTATGGATACCCCAAAAGCCGAGGCGCTTTTGCCGCTTGCCGAAGGAAAAAGTGCGATCCTTATCGGCCCCGGCGTTATCGCCGACGAGGCCCTTCTTTCCTGCCTTGATGCCCTGTTGAAGACAGAGGGATGTCCCTTGATCCTGGATGCGGGGGCACTCGGTGCCCTGGCCGCCTATGAAAGCGTTTTGCTCTTGAAAGGCGCAAAACGTAAAGTTATCCTTACGCCACACCCCGGGGAGTTCTCGCGCCTCGTCTCTCTCGACACACAAAGGGTCCAAGCCGAGAGACTGCCGCTCGCCCTTTCCTTTTGCGCCGAAAACCCCGTAACGCTTGTGCTGAAGGGGGCCGCCAGCATAGTCGCGGAGGGGGCGCGCTTTGCCCTTAATCTGACGGGCAGCCCCTCCCTTGCCAAGGGAGGAAGCGGAGACGTCCTTGCCGGGGCGCTTGCCTCCCTCATCGCCTCCGGGATGCCGCCCTATGAGGCTGCACGCCTGGCGGTTTTCCTGCACGGGGCGGCGGGTGAGCGTCTTTGCGCGCGCTATTCCCCGATCGGCGTGCGCCCTGCCGACCTTGCCGATGCCATGGCCGAGATCCTTGGGGAGGTGTACCGATGAAGGGACTTGCCTGTATTTTAGCCGACCGTACCGATCCTTACACCCGCACGCTTGCGCTTGAGCTATCCGAGCTGTACGCCTCGGTCTCCCTGCTTGCCCCGGGCGAGGCGCCGCCCCCCTGTGCCCTCCTCCTTACCGACCTTGATTTTGCCCCCCTCCCCCCGACCGAGAATGCGGGGCGGGTGATCTCCTTTTCCCGTACGCCCCCCACAAGCGCCGAGCATACCGTGCTTCTTCGCCCCTTCCGCATGCGGGAGCTTCTTTCCCTCCTTTCGCCCGAGGAGGCACGCCCCCTGACCCCGGGGGTGGATTTCCGCACGGTGACCGTGGCGGGCGAGACCGTGGCACTGACCGAGTGCGAGGCGATCCTTTTTCGCCTTTTGTATGAAGCGGGCGGCGCACCCGTTGCCCGTAGCCTTCTGGCTAAGGCCGCCTTTCCCGAGGCTGCCGATGCCGAGGCATCCCTGAACGTATACATCCATTATTTGCGAAAAAAGCTGGAAAGGAGTCAAAAAAAGGTGATCCGCGCCCACCGTGGCGGCGGGTATTCTCTCTTTTTGGAGTAAGCCATGCTGACACTCCTCTTCGGTGCCCCGGGCACAGGAAAAACCACCATGCTTTTTGAGGCGATCGCCTCCGACATTGCGGCGGGCATCCCCTCCTTTTTGGTCGTGCCCGAGCAAAATACCGTTTCGGTTGAGGCAACGGCGGCACGCCGCCTGCCTCCCAATGCCCCGCTTGTCTTTGAGGTCACCAACTTCACCCGTCTTGCCGACACCGTCTTTCGCCGTGTCGGCGGGGTGGCAGCACGCTATGCCGATGAGGCGACCTCTGCCCTTCTTTTGCGTGACGTGCTGGCCGCACTCGCCCCCGCGCTTTCCGACCGCCGCCGGGTGGATGCCGCCAGAGTCGGTGAGCTTTTGGGGGCGATCCGCGAGTTCAAGATGTCTGCCATCCGCCCGGATATGCTGGCCAAGGCCGCCGAGGAGGTAAGCGACAACGAGCCGCTTTCCCACAAGCTTGCCGACCTTTCGCTTCTTCTTGCCGGCTTTGAGGACAGCCTTTCATCGCACGGCACTCTTCTCCCCATTGACGGGCTTGCCCGCCTTGGTGAGATCCTGGCTACCGAGGCGCCGCTTGCGGGGGCACACTTTTATTTTGACGGCTTTACCAGCTTTACCGCCGTCCAGCGTGCCGTCATGCGCGGCCTTTTGCGCACCGGAGAGCTGACGGTCACCCTCCCGATGCCCCCACCGGAGCTTGCCAAGGCGGCACTCTCTTATGCCGAGGTGGAGCGCACGGTGCGGGATCTTACCCGCCTTGGGGATGAGCTTGGGGTCGAGGTCAAGCGCCTGACACTGACAGAAAATCGCCGGGCGCGTGCCCCCATCCTTGCTGAGATCGGGAACCGTCTTTTTACCGTGGCACCCCCGCCCCTGCCCGAAAGGCGCGAGGAGGACGCCGAGGCTATACGCATCCTTGAATGCCGCACGCCCTACTCGGAGGCCGAGATCGTGGCCGCCGACATTGCACGGCGGGTGCAGGAAGGGGCGCGCTACCGCGATTTTGCCATTGTGGCCCGCTCGGCCGAGGAGTACCGCGGTGTGCTTGACACCGCCCTTGCCCGGCACGGCATCCCCGCTTATTTCTCGCTTCCCACCGACCTTTCCGCCTTTGAGGCGATCAAGATGATCCGCACCGTTTACGCCATCCTGACAGGGGGCGAGCGGCGCGAAGACGTCATCACCTATCTGAAATGCGGCCTGCTTGGGCTCACCCGCGACGAAAGCGACCGCTTTGAGCTGTATGCCGAGCGGTGGGGGCTTTCGGGGCGCCGCCTTTTGCACGTCCCCTTCCGCATGCTACCGGGCGGTTATTCTCCCCCCAAACGGGCGGAGGATCGCAAGGCCGCTGAGGAGGCGCTCGCTTCGCTGAACGCCACACAGGCGGCTATCCGCAATTCCCTGCGCATCCCGGAGCGTGCGTGTAAAGAAAACGTTACTGTAAAAGAGCATTGTGCCATCCTGTATGAATATCTTACCGAGATGCAGGTGGATAAAAAGCTCTACGAGCGTGCCAAGGAGTACGCCGCCGCCGGCGATGCCGAGCGGGCAGACGAGGTGGCGCGCCTGTTTGCCACCATCACCGAGACGCTGGATCGCCTGGTGGAGCTTATTCCCGACAGTGTCCTGAGCGCCGCGGATTTTTCGGATCTTTTGTCCCTCGTCTTTTCCACCAAGACCCTGCGTGCCATCCCCGCACGGGCCGATGCCGTCACGGTCGGCTCGGCCGATCTTCTGCGGCCGAACGAGCCGCGGCACGTCTATCTGATCGGCGTGGGGGCCGACGTCTTTCCGCGCGGCGGAGAGGAAAACGGGATCTTCACCCAGACCGAGCTTTCAAGGCTTTGTGACCTTGGCATCGTGCTGGACGGGGACGAGCTGGTGCGCGCCTCACGCGAGTACTACTGCTTTTTGCGTGCCCTCTTGGCCGCCACCGAAAGCGTCACGCTTTCCTACTATCTTGTCGGCTTCTCCTTTACCCCTGTCGGCCGCAGTGATGCCATCGACCGCATCCTGGCGATGGACCCCGACCGTTTTCCCATCCGGCGCGAGGATGAGATGCCGCTTTTTGACCGTCTTTTCTCCACCGATGCCGCCATTGCGGCACTGGGCAGCCACCTGACGGCGGCCGAGCGGGAGGCGCTTTTGACCGTGCTGAACAAGGATGCCGAGGCCGCCCCGCTTCTCGCCTCTGCCATCCGCCCGCTGACCGACCCGCAGGCGCGCGTGGATCGCGAGGTGATGGACACCCTTTACCGCGACAGGATCGCCCTGACGCAAAGCCACATCGACCGCTACGTCAGCTGTCCCTTTTCCTATTTCTGCAAGTACGTTCTGAAGCTGTCGGACGACTCGCACATTACCCTGCACAGTGGCGAGATCGGCACCTTTATCCACGCCGTTTTGGAATACTTTTTCCGCGATACCCCCAAGGAGGTGCTGGCAAAGATGAGCGATGCGGAGATCGCCGATGCCGTATCCCGCCTCACCGACCGTTACCTTTCGGACATTTTCCCCGAGGAAAGCGAGCTGACACCGCGCATACGCCACCGCTTTGCCCGCCTGGGGGCGGCGGCCGTGCGCATCGTGCGGGAGCTGCGGGAGGAGGCGGCGGTTTCGGAATTCGTCCCGCTTTTCTTTGAGTATTCGCCAAGCGACGAGGATCCGGAGGCGGCCGCCCCCAGGCGGATCCTGCTGGAGGACGGGCGCCACGTGACCCTGTACGGAAGCATCGACCGCGTGGACGTCTATCACCACGGGGGCAACGCCTATCTGCGGGTCATCGACTACAAAACGGGAGCCAAGGAATTTGCACGGGAGGATATCCGACAGGGGAAGAATCTGCAGATGCTGATCTACCTTTTCTCGCTCTGGAAGACCGACCGTGAGGGCTTTGCCCGTGCCCTTGGCGTTGCCGAGGGGGGAGGCATCCTGCCTGCCGGCGCCCTGTACCTTAACCTTTCCCTGGCGCTATCGCGGGTGGCACACCCCACCGCCCCGCCCGACGGGCGCTGCACGCGCTCCGGCCTGCTTTTGGCCGCGACAGAGAGCCTGCACGCCATGGATCCGACCGAAAGCGGACGCTTTATCCCGCTCACGTTTTCCGAGGACGGGACCCCCACCGTGAAAAAAGCGGTCACGCTTGCCGACGGCGAGGAGATGGAGGAGCTGTGCCGGGAGGTGGACGATATCATCCGCACGCTTTCCGGCAGGATGGTGCGCGGTGAGGCAGATGCCCTACCGCTTTTAAGCGGAAAAAGCTCCCCCTGCGCACACTGCGATTACTACCCCATCTGCCGCAATGCGGGTGGCGGCGCCACCGCTGAGGGATAAGACGGCGGAATATTTTGCAAACCTATTGCTTTTTGCGTACGTTTATTATATAATTTCAGTGTATATATCCATCATAGATCCTTAAGGAGGAAGCTATAGTATGCTCGCCAATATCCTGATGTGGGGCTCGATTGCCATCGTCGTTCTGACGGCGCTCAGCAATCTCAATGCCGCCAACTCAAAAAAAGCCTTCCTGCGTCTTATCGTTTCCGCAGTGTCCTTCGCGCTGGCTCTGCTTCTTTCCGGCCCTACGGTAGCCGGCTTTGACACCCAGCTGATCGATGCCCTGTCGGCCGCCCGCCCCGAGATCGCCGATCTCATTTCGGCGATGCCCTCGGTGTATCCCTTCCTGCTGGGGCTTTTGCGTCCGCTTGTCTTCCTTGTTTTGTACTTTGTGCTGGTCATCCTTCTGCGCCTTGTGCTGTTCCTGGTAAGCGCCTGCTTCCCGAAGCGCTATAAGAACGGCAGCATCCCGCTTATCTCGGGTGTGTACGGCCTTGTGCGCGGGTGCATCCTTGCCGTCGTGCTTCTGACCCCCATCCTCGGCTACGCCTCTCTCGGAAACGAGGCGATCACGGCCTACGTTGCGGAAAGTGAGGCCGGCGAGGCAGAGGATGCGGCCGTAGAGAAGCTGGTTGCCCTGCAGGGGCATCTGGAGGCGGTCGAGGACAACGCCATCCTTGGAAAGATCTCCACCGTGACCGACAGGATCTTTACCGAGCTTGTCACCACAGAGCTTAGCACCGAGAAGGCCTCCCCCACCGAGGAGCTGCCGACCTTTGCAAGGCTTTTCTACCACGTCCGCTGGATCGTCAATAAGCCGCTGGCCGAGTTCGGCGCCGGCGAAAAGGTTGCCCTGCGCAGCATGGCAGATCTCTTCGGCGAATCGGTCTTCCTTCCCACCGTATCCTCCGAGGTGCTTTCCACCATGACCACCAAGTGGGCAAACGGGGAAAGCTTCCTTACCCTGGAAAAGCCGAGCCTTGCCGAGCCGTATTCCACCCTTTCCGATCCGCTTTTTGACATTCTTGCCTCCACCACCGCGGAGACGGTAACGGCCGATATCTCCACCGTGGCCGACCTTATGGGGCTTATGATCGATTACGGCATCCTGAGTGCAGAGGAGGATGAGATCTTCAACCGTCTGACGGCCACCGACAGCGGCACCGGCAAGACCTTTGTGCAGGAGGCGATCGCCCTCCTTGAGACCAATCCCCACATGGCCCCCCTGCGTCAAAGCATTACGACCTTCGTCATGGAGATCATGGGCAACGAATTCGGCACGCCCGCAGAGCTGCGTGAGAATTACGGCGATATGGTCGACGGTATGGTAGACGTGCTGGCCACGGTTGAGGGCAGCACCAATGAAGAAAAGATCGAAAACCTCACCCCCGTCATCAAGGACGGCTTAGCAGAGAACGGCCTTGATGTACCCGAAAGCGTGGTGGATGAGGCCTCCCGCCTGATCCTTGATGAGCTGGACACCAGAGGCATCACGCTTTCCGAGCTGACCGCGGACGACATTTTCAGCATTCTTGATTCCTACGTCGCTGCCGGCGCTAACTAAACACACAAAAAGGGGGCGCACACGCTGTGCCCCCTTTCTTTACGGAGTGAAGAAATGAAAACTCAATTCACCGTCAGCGGCATGTCCTGTGCCGCCTGCCAGCACCATGTGGAGCATGCCGTCCTTTCCTGCGAGGGGGTTGCGGCAGTCAGCGTCAGCCTGATCACCGCGAGCATGACCGTCACGCACGATTGCCCCGCAGCGCGCATTGCCGAGGCCGTCGCAGCGGCGGGCTATGAGGCCACGCCAAAGGAGGCCGGCGCACCGATCCTGCCCCCTGCCACCACGGATAGCGCCGCCCGCATGCTTGCCCGTCTTTTTCCCCTGCTTATCCTGACGGCGGCAGTCTTCTATCTTTCCATGGCCCCCATGCTGGGGCTTTCCCGCCCGCGCCCCTTAGATCCCGCCCTTGGCCACGGCCTGTGGCTTCTTTTGGCAGAATGCCTTCTGACGCTTCCTGTCCTTTACGGCGGGCGGCGGCATTTCGTCCGTGGGACAGCCGCCCTTTTGCACCGTGCGCCGACCATGGACACCTTGATCCTCTTTGGGGTTGGGACCGCCTTCTTGCACGGGGTGGTGATGATCCTTTTGGCCGCCCTCTTCCCCGCACGCGCG
>JAGBZZ010000187.1 GCA_017652965.1 Clostridia bacterium
AGCATGCAGGAGGAGCGCCCCTCATTGCCCCAGTTGCCACGCACGAAGCTGTGCGACTGGTGAACAAGGCCGACCTGCTCGATCTGCTGGAGAGCCTCGACCTTACCGACCATCCCATCCATGATCATCTGCTTGAGGCGACCGTAGAAGGGGGTGAAGCGGAGCACGTGGCAGATCAGCACCTTGACACCCTTTTCGTTCGCGGCCTTGGTGATGGCGGCGCACTCCTCGGGGGTCGGGGCGATCGGCTTTTCCAGCATGATATCGTAGCCAAGCTCGATGGCCTTCATGGTAGGCGCGAAATGGTCGCGGTCCATGGTGCAGATAAAGGCGGCATCGGCGATCTTGCCGAGGGCAAGGATCTCCTCATAATGGGTAAAGCAACGGTCGGCAGGGATGCCCCACTGCTCCTTCACGTATTCACGACGGCATTCGACCGGATCGGCAACAGCCACGATCTCGTAGTCCTCGGGCAACTGCTTGGCAGTGTTCGAGTACCCCATACCGCGCATTCCCGCGCCGATAACGATCGCCGTAATCTTCTTAGACATATTTTATTCCTCCGTTTTTCCCATTTTTCGGGATTTTCTACCTCCATTATAATAAATGCCGTGGGTAGAATGGGCTATATCGATGGTAAAATCGGCTATTTCTTATGGATTGTTCTGCCCCTTCAAAATGCAAAGCATCAAAAACTGTGCAACATTCACGCCTTGCGCGGTCGCGTTTTGTGAAAAAATAATATAGAAATTTACAAGCAAATGCTTTATAATGTTTAACAAGCAAAACCAGCTGTCCGCAAGATCCTATCATCATTGCTGAAGGAGGAGCTTCTTTATGTCGTCCTTACTGAAAAAATGCCGTGAATTCACCCGTGCGGAGGAGATCCGCGCGATGGGTCTATATCCGTATTTCCACACCCTCGAATCCCGCCAGGATACCGAGGTGATCATGGAGGGCCGGCGCCGTATCATGCTGGGCTCCAATAACTATCTCGGCCTTACCGTACATCCCGAGGTCATGGCCGCTGCCGAGGAGGCCGTCAGAACGCTTGGCACCGGCTGCTCGGGCTCCCGTTTTCTGAACGGCACGCTTTCCCTGCACCTGCAGCTGGAGCGCGAGCTTTCGGAATTTCTCGGCAAGGATACCGCCATTACCTATTCCACCGGCTTTCAGACCAACCTCGGTGCGATCAGCGCCCTGGCGGGGGCGGGGGATTTCATCCTCTGCGACCGCGAAAACCATGCCTCGATCTATGACGGGTGCAAGCTTTCGGGCGCCAAGACAAGCGTCTACCGCCACAACAATATGGACATGCTGGAGGAAAAGCTGAAGGCACTGCCCGAGGGCTCGGGTAAGCTGATCGTGACCGACGGTGTCTTTTCCATGAGCGGCGATATCGCCCGCCTGCCCGACATTGTGGAGCTGGCCGAGCGTTATGATGCCAGCGTCATGGTGGACGATGCCCATGGGCTTGGCGTCATCGGCAACGGCGGCCGCGGCACGGCCGATTACTACGGGCTGACCGACAAGGTGGATGCCATTGTCGGCACCTTCTCGAAATCCCTGGCCTCGCTTGGCGGCTTTATGGCCACCTCCAACCTGATCGGGGAGTACGTGCGCCACACCTCGCGCCCCTTTATCTTCTCTGCCTCGATCCCCCCGGCCGCTTGTGCCACCGCCCTTTCCGCCCTCTCGGTCATGCGGCGCCATCCCGAGCTTGTCAGCCGTCTTTCCGAGCTTGGCATGTACCTGAAGGAGCGGCTGAAGGCACGCGGTGTCCGCATTACCGAAGCGCCGACGCCGATCATCCCCGTTCACACGCGGGACACGGTCACGACTCTGCGGGTCGCCAAGACGCTTTATGAGCGCGGCGTTTTTGTCAATCCCGTCCTTCCGCCCGCCACCTCCCCCGACGATTGCCTGCTTCGTGTCAGCCTGATGGCCTCGCACACCGAGGCGCTCCTTGACGAGGCGGCCGATATCATTGCCCGCACCCTGGCCGAAGAGGGGCTTCTCGATGAAGCCTGAGGTCATTCTGATCACCGGGGGCTCCTCAGGCATCGGGGCGGCACTGGCCTCCCATCTTGCCGCCCTCGGACACACGGTGTACGGGCTTTCCCGCAGTGGCAAAGCCCCCGCGGGCGTGCATCCCCTGACTGCCGACGTCTGTGACCCTGCCGCCATCGCGGCGGCACGGGATGAGATCCTTGCCGCCGAGGGGCGCCTTGATATCCTCGTTCTTGCCGCCGGATGCGGCATTGCCGGGGCGCTGGAATGTCTGCCCCCCGAGGAGGTCGCCCTGCAGATGGGTGTCAACGTCATGGGGGTGGACCATACCCTGCGTGCCATGACACCCGCCCTCAGAGAAAGCCGCGGGCGCGTCCTTGTCATCGGCTCGGTGGCCGGGATCTTCCCCATTCCCTTTCAAGCCCATTACTCGGCCTCCAAGGCCGCGGTGGAATCGCTTTTGCGTGCTTATGCGGGTGAGGTACGCCCCTTCGGCATCTCGGTTGGGGTCGCCCTTTTGGGGGATACCGCCACCGGCTTTACCGCCGCACGGCGCCTGTGTCGGGACGGGGACGCCCTGTACGGCGGACGAATCCTGCACAGTGTCGCTAAGATGGAAAGGGATGAGGAAGGCGGTGCCAGCCCGGAGGCGGTCGCACGGGCGCTTGCCCGCCGTCTGCTTGCGGGGAGGATGCCCCGCCGCTTCACGGTAGGGGGAAGCTATCGCCTTCTCGTCTTTCTTTCCCGCCTTCTGCCGATTTCCTGGCAGGATGCGATCGTATCCCGCCTTTACCGATAAGGCGGGGCCACACACCCTATCTGCACGGGGGATACACTGCTTTTGACGGTGTGTCCCCCTTTTTGTCATGAAGAATTTACAAAAAAGGCTTGCAATACCGCCTCTCTTCACATATAATATAATATGTCTTATTATAGCCCTTTCAGCTTTCAGGACGCCAAAAAACAGGAAATGCGGCTTGGCGGCCGCCCCGCCCCCGAGGTTTTGGCACGGATGCGTGCCGAAGGGGTCGAAATTCTGGGGCTTGGCCGTGCCAACCTACCGCTTCTGACGCTTTTGCCCTCGCTTGGCATTCCCATCCGCACGGTGCGGGACAGGCATCCGCCGCAGGGTGACGTGGCCGCCATGCTGGCAGGGCGCGATATCGCCTGTCGCTTTGGCGAGGGGTATCTCCACGGTCTTTCCGCCCGCGTTCTGATCCGTACCCCTTCCCTGCGCCCGGATCTGCCGGCTATCCGCACGGCGGTCGCGCGGGGGGCTACCGTGATCACCGAGGCCGCCCTCTCGCTTTCTCTTTGCCCTGCCGATCTTTTTGCCGTCACCGGCTCGGATGGGAAGACCACCACCGCCATGATGACGGCCGCACTTCTGCGCCGGGCAGGACGGCGGGTGCATCTTGCCGGAAATATCGGCACGCCGCTTGCCGCCCTTCTTGACGGGATACGGCCCGGGGATGCCGCCGTTTTGGAGCTTTCCAGCTTTCAGCTTTTTGACCTCGACCCGCCCTTTGGCCGTACCGCCATCACCAACCTGACCGAAAACCATCTCGATTGGCATCGGGATATGGAGGAATACCGCGCCGCCAAGGCACGCATCCTGGGAGATGGGGTCGCCGTTCTGCCTGCCGGGGGGCTTGGGCTTTGCGCCCCCTCTGGCGCACAGGGCACACTGCTTTTCACCAAGGACGCGCCACCGCCCGCCCTATATCCGCTTTTATACTGCCGTGGCGACACGGTGGTGCTGCGCGGGGAGCAGGGGGAGACCCCGCTTTTTCCCTGTGCGGCGGTCACACTACCCGGCCGCCACCATCTTGCCAACGCCATGACCGCCGCCGCCCTCACACTTGGCGAGCTTTCACCGGACGGCATTGCGGCCGCCCTCTCTGCCTTTCGCGGGGCACCCCACCGTGCCGAATGCCTTGGCAGGGTGCGCGGGGTCCTGTGCTACGATTCCTCGATCGATACCACCCCTGCCCGCACAGCCACCACCCTTCTGGGGATGGAGGAGCGCCCCGTGGTGATCCTCGGTGGGCGCGGCAAGGGTGTCTCCTTCCGCCCGCTTGCCGGGGCACTTGCGGCCTCGGCGCGCGCCGCGGTGATCACCGGGGAATGCGCCGGGGAGATCGAGGAGGCCATCCGCGGCAGTGTCCCCTACGTCATGGTGGCCGATTTTGAGGAGGCCGTCATCCGGGGGCTTCACCTTGCCGAGGGCGGGGTGCTTCTGCTTTCCCCTGCCGCCACCGCCTATGACCGTTTTACCGATTACCGTGAGCGCGGCCGTACCTTTGCCGCCATTCTTGAAGCACAGAAATAAACAAAAAAAGGAGCTTATCATGGAACGCACCCAAGCCATTGCCCTCCTGTGTGCCCACAACCGTGAGCCGTTTCACCTTGTCCACGCCCTGACGCTGGAGGCGGTGATGCGCTATTTTGCCGAGCGGTACGAGGTCGGAGATACCGACCTTTGGGCACTTGCCGGCCTTTTGCACGACATTGACTATGAGGAATATCCCGAGGAGCATTGCCTCCGCGCCCCCGAAATGCTTCGCCCCGCCGGCGCCACCGAGGAGCTGATCCATGCGGTGTGTGCCCACGGCTTTGGCATCTGCTCGGAGGTGGAGCCCACCTGCTTTATGGAGAGGATCCTCTTTGCGACCGATGAGCTGACAGGGCTCATCGGTGCCGCCGTGCGGATGCGCCCCTCGGGCAGTGCCGCCGATATGGAGCCCGCCAGCCTGCGCAAAAAGTTCAAGGACAAGCGCTTTGCCGCAGGATGCGACCGCGAGGTCATTGCCCGCGGTGCCGAGATGCTGGGCTGGGAGCTTGACCGCCTGCTTGGCGAAACTCTGGATGCCATGAAAGCCACCGAAGAAACCATCGCCCGCGAGGCCGCGCTCCTCGGGGTTGGAAAGTGAGGATACTGCCTTGAAAAAGCTTATTGCCCTTCTTTTGACCTTTACCATGCTTTTCACGCTCAGCGCCTGCGGAATAGGCAACGGGGGTGAAACCGGGATAACCCCGCCCGACGGCATGCAGCTGGCCGAGGTGGGAGACGGTTACACCTTCTTTGCCCCCGAGGATTGGTGCGTGGATCTTTCCACCGGGATCGCCACGGCCTACGTTTCCACGGTCGACCCCTCCAACATCACGCTGGTGCAGCTTGACGACCGTGACCCCGCCACCTATTTTGCCGAGGCCGAGGCACGCCTTGCGGACATGCTGACCGATTATACCCTGCATGAGGCCGAGGACAATGCCCTGATGGGCGGCAAGGCCGCCATTGTGCGGGTGTACAGCGGCAAGCTGATGGGCATCCCCTACCGCTACAAGCAGTATCTTTGCAGCTATGGCGGATACCTCTATCTTATGACCTATACCGCCAAGGAGGAGATCCCCTCGGGCGACGTCAGCTATTTTGCACGCTATGAGGAAACGGCCGATGCCGTAGCCGCCGCCTTCCTGTTCAGCGGGACGGCCGCCGATGCCGAAAAGCCGACCGAGGAGCCCATCACCAACGAAAACGGCCTTGTGCTGATCTCGGATCCTGCCATCACCGGCTACTCGCTCTACGTGCCCTCTACCTGGACGCCCGACCTGCAAAACGGCACGACCTCGGCCATGCGGGACGGCCATGCCGCCATCACGGTGATCCGTGAGATCCCGAATGAGAATACCATTGAGGATTACTGGGCGGCCAAGGAGGAGGCCTATCGCAGCCTTTACGAGGACTTTATCCTTTTAGAAAGCGAATGCTCGCTTCCTGCCGCCACCGAGGAGGACGTCACGGTCTGGCTTGACGGCCACCAGGCGGCGCGCTACGTGTACACCTACACCAAAAACGGCATTACCTATAAGGTCAATAAGCTTCTGACCCTGGACGGCCTGTACGTCCTGTCCTTCACCTACACGGCACGCCTGACCCCCGTCACGGGTGGAGAGGTTCCCTATCAGGAATTCTGGCTCGATTATCTCAACATGAAAGAGGACTTCCGGTTCAACTGATGGATATTTACTTTGACAACAGCGCTACCACCCCCATCTGCGAGGCCGCCCTTGCCCGCTATTGCGAGGTCAGCCGTCTGGCCTTTGGCAACCCCTCCTCGCTTCACGCCCGCGGCAAGGAGGCTGAGGACATTCTGAAGGCCGCCCGCCGCACCGTGTGTGAGGCCATTGGGGCGCGGGGAGGCAGCGTCATCTTTACCGCCTCGGGCACCGAGGCCAACAATCTTGCCCTGTTTGGCAGGGCGCACGCCAAGGCGCGTTACCGCCGGGGGCGCATCCTGGTCTCGGCCGGGGAGCATGCCTCGGTCAAGGAGCCCCTGCGTGCCCTGGCAGACGAGGGCTACACGGTTGAAGAGATCCCCACGCGTGGGGGCACCTTGGATATGGATGCCCTGGCCGCCCTTCTGACCCCCGACACCTTTCTCGTGTCAGTGATGGCCGTCAATAACGAAAGCGGAGCCGCCTATGACCTTGCCCCGCTTGCCGCCCTTTTGCGCACCCGATGCCCCGACTGTGCCCTGCACGTGGATGCGACCCAGGCCTTTATGAAGATCCCCCTGGACGTCCGCACCCTCGGCATCCGGATGCTGACGCTCTCCTCCCACAAGATCGAGGGGCCGAAGGGGGTCGGCGCACTGTGGATCGACGATACCCTCAAAAAGGAAAAGGGGGTCGCCCCCCAGATCCTTGGTGGCGGGCAGGAGGACGGAATGCGCTCGGGCACCGAGAACGTCCCCGGGATCGCCGCCTTTGCCGCCGCTGTACAATACGGTAAAGAAAACTTTGCAGAATTTGCCGAATCCACCCGCGCCCTGCGTGCCTATCTTTTAGACCGCCTGCAAAGCGACCCCGCCTTTGCCGAGGTAAGGGCGATCACACCGCCTGTGTGTGCCCCCCATATCCTGACCCTGATCCTGCCCGCTATCAAAAGCGAGGTCATGCTGCATCACCTGTCGGGGGACGGCATCTCTGTTTCCTCGGGCTCGGCCTGCTCGTCCCACGGGCACACCGGCACCACCGCCCTTTCGGCCTACGGCTACAGTGAAAAGGAAACCGACTCGGCCATTCGCATCAGCCTTTCGCACCGCAACACAAGGGAGGAGGTCGAGATCTTTCTTGCCTCCTTTGCGGCAGGGCTTGCCCGTTTGGCGAGAAAGCGCTGAAAAGAAAAACCGACCCGCGCTGTGGCGGGTCGGCCCCTCTTTCGGTGACAGTTATATCAACGGGCTGTCAGTACAGCTCCCACGCCGGTGCTCTGTCCGAAAGTGACAGAACCACAAGGCGCATCTCAGCCCGACTGCGGGCAGCCAGTGCCCTTGCGACCACGCGGTCGCGTTCCTTTGGCGACAGGGCAGAAAATCTCTGCATCGCGCACTTATCGCGCGCAAGCTCCAACACAAAGCCATCGGGCAATCTCTCTTTCATGGGAACCTCCGAGTAAGGGTACGGAAAGCGTCCCACCCCACTCGAAGGCGTTTCGCGTTTCCACAGTTATCTTCCCCCGTTTTCGGGCACCTATGCATAGAAAAAACAAAAAGAGGATGAAAAAATGAAGAACAACGTCTTTTTCGAAGCCGACATTCTGCTTCCCGATTTTCAAAAGGCCGACGGCACCCGCTATGCCGTGATCGCCTGTGACCAGTTCACCAGTGAGCCCGCCTATTGGGAGGCGGCCGACGCCCTGGTGGGGGATGCCCCCTCGACCCTGCGCATGATCCTGCCTGAGTGCTATCTTGACGAGCGCGCCGCGCGCGTGCCCGCCATCAACGCCGCCATGGATGCCCTGGTGGCCGACGGCTTTTTCGTCACCCACCGCGACAGCATCCTGCATCTTGAGCGCACCTGCCCCGACGGCCGCGTTCGCCACGGCCTTATCGGCAAGGTGGATCTGGAGTGCTACGGCTTTTTGCCCGAGGACACCAAGATGATCCGCGCGACCGAGGGCACCGTGCTTGAGCGCATCCCGCCCCGTGTGGAGATCCGCCGTGACGCCGCCCTGGAGCTGCCGCACGTGATGCTGCTGATCGACGATCCCAAAAACACCGTCTTTTCTCTGCTTGGCAAGAAGGACACCGCCCCAATCTACGATTTCCCGCTGATGGCGGGTGGCGGCCATGTACGCGGCACGCTTCTGACGGCCGAGGAAAAGGCGGCCGTGGACGATGCCCTGACCGCCCTTATCTCCACGGCGGGCGGCGCCCCCCTTCTCTTTGCGGTGGGGGACGGCAACCACTCGCTGGCTACCGCCAAGACCTGCTATGAGGAGTTAAAGAAGACGATCGGGAAGGAGGCCGCCCTTGTCCATCCCGCCCGCTATGCCCTCGTGGAGGTCGTCAACCTGCACGACACCGCCCTTGACTTTGAGCCGATCTACCGTGTCGTGATGGGTGCGGATGCCGAGGATCTCCTGGCCGCCCTCAGTGCCTACACCGAAAAGGAGGCAGACCCCGCCCTCGGCACGGCCGAATTCACCGTGATCACCGCCGGATGCGAAAGGACCCTGACGCTGGGTGCCACCCACGTCCAGCCTGTCGGCACCCTGCAGAAATTCCTGGATCAGTACCTTGCCACCCATCCCGAAATGGAGGTGGACTATATCCACGACGAGGACTCCCTGCGTGCCCTGGCGGCCGAGGGCAACAACATCGGCTTCCTCTTCCGTGGGATGAAGAAGGAGGATCTCTTCCCGGCTATTCTGGCCGGCGGTCCTCTGCCCCGCAAGACCTTCTCGATGGGGCACGCCCGCGATAAGCGCTACTACCTTGAGGCACGGAGGATCCGTGCATGAGCCGGGACGGGCTTTGGCGCGTCCTCCGCTTTCTTGGCACGCTGTTTCTCCTGTGGGGGATCTACGCCCTGGCCGTTTCCTATTTCCTCGCCTGGATCTTCTGGGTCTACGTAGCCCTCTTTGGTGTCGGCGCGATCCTTTACGTTGTCCTGACGCGCGGCAACCTTACCGACCCGCCCGCCACCCCGCCGGGCGGTACGGCCACCCCCGCCTATCTTGCCGCCAGGGACGAGATCATAGCCCTGCGGCGGCGCTACGCCTTCCTCCCGCCTATTATCGTGGCATCCCTTTTATGCCTTTTACTGGACTATATTAATCTTATCTGGTTCAACGGCATCTTTTTGTAATAAAAAAAGGAACTGTGTTTTTCGACACAGTTCCTTTTTTCGCCGCCGTCAAGCCGCGCACAAAGGGCGCGTTGGGGCTGGGCAGATTTGGAGCAGAAATCGTCGTTCCCGCCCCGAAGGCGTACATAGGTACGTCGAGAGGAAGGGAACGGCGATAGAATAAGGAATATAATCAATTGGCAGAAAAGCCGCAGGCTTTTCATCCTTAAAACAAATTAAATTACGAAGATGCAAAAAAGGGACACATTGCAAAAACAATATATCCCTTTTCCTTATTCGGTTATGCCCAAATGTGTCAGCCCCGTTTTACTTTTCGATGATAAACTGCTCATCCTCGCTAAGCTCGACCACCGTGCAGTCGTTCATATAGGTGCACTCGGGCAGGACGATCATAGCGCACAGCTCGGGGACGTTGGCGGGCAGG
>JAGBZZ010000188.1 GCA_017652965.1 Clostridia bacterium
GCGAGATTCCGCGCGATGCGCGCCCTCCTATGGTCGGGTTCGACTCGCAAAACACCGCACTGTGGTGTTTTGCTCGCTCAGAATGACACGGTAGCCGTGGCGGGGGTGGCCGGGGGGAAAAAGACAAAAAGGGCTCGGTTTTCTACCGAGTCCTTTTGCAGGTCAATGGGTGCTTTTTTGGCGCTTAGGTTCATTTTTCGGGGAAGTCTTCTCTCAGTCTTTCTCCCCCCTCGCCCCTTTACGATGCTTTTAGCCTTACTGCCGAGAAGCTGGAGGCGTTCGGCCATGCGGAGGCGCTCGGCATTCTTCTTCAAAAAGCCGCGCAGCTGGCGCTTGTGATGGCACAGCTTTTCCGGGCAGTTGACACAGGAAAGCGCCGCGTTAGACGCGGTGGAGAAGCGCTCGGGGTGCCGAAGGATCGCGATCTCCCAGAAAATAAGTAGCAAAAAGGCGATGCCGAACAGGGCAAGCCCAAACGGGTTTCCAAGAAATACCAGTGGCGTGAACATCATGGCGTAGTCCCAGTTGTAGATACGGCAGGAGCCACAGCACTTGTTCTTCATAAACCAGGTCTGAAAGGGGCAGAAGAAGAGGATACAGATCATGTCCGCCACCGAGTAAAAGAGGCTGATAAGAAGCAGGATGCCACCGTCGATCACCGACGTGTAGTAAAGAACTGCAAAGACGGCGTTGAGCGCGATCCATGCAAGGGCGACGGCAAGGGTAGAACGCCACGTCCCCAGCCTTACCCGCGCCCCCTCGACTGCCGGCACGTAGTTACGGCGGAACTGCTTCTGGCATCCCATGCTTTCAAAGCGCGAGGGAAAGAACCGGAGAAGCATCTCCACCGTGAAGATGAAAACGATCGCCAGTAGCAGCCACGGCATACCCGTGATACGCTGAAACGGCCTCTCGTCCCCCCGTATGCGGGCAATGACGTAGAGTAGAGTCGCCGCGACAAAAAGAAGTGAGCGCCCCACAAGCTTTGCATAATGAAGCGCAGAAATACGGGAAAGCTTTGCCATAGAATCTCCTTATTGATCCTGCGGTCGGAATAGCCCGCCGCACGCTTATCGGCCGTAAACGGCCAGGCAGTACTCCCGCCCCCCGGCCGACAGATGCCGCGCAAGGGTAGGAGGACATGCCAGGGTATCCGGCGCCGCGCGGAGCGCCGCAAGGCCGCGCCCGTCCCACTTGCAGTAGGCCTCCTTGGCGACCCAGGTCTCAAGAAAGGCCATGGCCCTGTCCGGGGCTGAGGTGAGCCTTTCCCGCTCGGCGGGGGTAAAGAGCGAGGAAAGGCGGGATATGCGCTCATCCGGGAGCGTGCGGTCGCACGGCTCAAGATCCAGCCCGACGGCAAAGTCCGAAAGCACCGCCGCACACAGCCCGTCGGCATGGCTGAGCGAGAAGTGATAGCCCCCCTCGGCAAAGTCCGGCTTGCCGTATCTGCCCACCGTAAGAGGGGGGCAGGAAAGCCCGGAAAGGCGCAAAAGGCGGGCAAGCGCCGAAAGGCAAGTATAGCGCCGAAGTGCCGCCTCGCCCGACTTGGCTTTTTGGGCGTATTCCAGCAAAGGGGCGGGCAATTCTTCTTCTTTTGTAAGGTCTTGTTTACAGAAATACTCTTCCTGCGCCGGGGTATCCCCCAAGAAAACGGGGGATACGGCGGGGTCGGCTGTGGCCGACACGATCAAAAGGCGTATCATCAAAGATCCATCAGGATCGGCAGGATCATCGGGCGGCGCTTGGTCTTTTTAAAGAGCAGACGTGAGATCTCATCCCGCACGTTGCCCTTCAGCTCGCTCCAATCGGTGACACCGCGGTCAAGGAGCCCGCAAAGGACGCGCTTGGAAACCGTGCGTACCTCATCCATCAGATCCTCGGCCTCCTTGACGTAGACAAACCCGCGCGAGACGATCTCGGGCCCCGAAAGCAGAAGCCCCTCCTCGCGATCCATGGTGGCCACCACGGCGATCAGCCCGTCCTCGGAAAGCAGCTTACGGTCACGAAGGACGGTAGCCCCGACATCCCCGATGCCTGCCCCGTCTATCAGCACCTGCCCGGCCGGCACAGGGGTCGACCAGCGGGCGCCCTTCGCCCCGATCTCCAGCATTTTCCCGTTTTCCCCAAGGAAGATGTTCTCGGGGGGGATGCCCATAAAGGCGGCGATCTCACGGTGGGCAAAAAGGTGACGTGCCTCCCCGTGGATAGGCATAAAGTAACGCGGGCGGAGCAGTGCCATCACCAGCTTCAGCTCTTCACTGCAGGCATGCCCCGACACGTGGATATCCTCGATCGAATCGTCGTTCTCCACCCGGATGCCGGCGGCAACCAGGGTATTGACGATCTTGCCGACCAGCTTCTCGTTTCCGGGGATCGCCTTGGCAGACAGCACCACCACATCCTTGGTGGTCAGGGTTACGCGGTCATGCTCGCCAAAGGCCATGCGGTAAAGGGCCGACATCGGCTCGCCCTGGCTACCGGTGGTGAGAAGGGTCAGCTCCTCGGGGCGGAAGCGCTTCATATCCTGCGGGCCGATCAGCGTGCCCTCGGGCACGGTAATGTATCCAAGCTCCACCGCCGCACCGACAACGCTTGTCATACTGCGGCCAAACACCACCACGCGCCGCCCGTGCCGCGCCGAGGTATCCACGATCTGCTGGACACGGTGGACGTTGGAGGAGAAGGTGGCGATCACAAGACGCTTATCGGGATACTTGGTAAAAAGATGCTCCAGCGAATGCCCGACCCGCCGCTCGGACGGGGTAAAGCCGTCCCGCTCGGCATTGGTGGACTCGCCCATCAGCAGGGTGACCCCCTCACGGCCGATCTCGGCCATGCGGCCAAGGTCCATCATCTGCCCGTCGATCGGGGAGACGTCCAGCTTGAAATCCCCCGTGTGGTACACAATGCCCACCGGGGTATGGATGGCCAGCGCCGTCGCATCCGGGATCGAGTGGTTGACGTGGATAAACTCGACGGTAAACACCCCGGCCTCCACGCGGCTGCCTGCCTGCACGGTACGCAGATCCGGCTTTTTCGGCAGCTTCATTTCCTCCAGCTTGTTCTTTAAGATCCCAAGGGTCAGCGCGGTGCCGTACACAGGCACGGGCACCTCACGCAGAACATAGGGCACACCGCCGATATGATCCTCATGCCCGTGGGTCAAAAAGATGCCCCGCACACGGCTGAGGTTTTCACGCAAATAGGTAATATCCGGGATCACCAGATCCACACCCGGCATTTCGTCATCCGGGAAGGCCACACCGGCATCGATCACCAGGATATCGTTGCCGCACTCGAGAAGGCACATATTCTTGCCGATCTCGCCAAGGCCACCGAGAAAGCCAACGCGGACAGGGCGTACCTCTGCCGCCCGGGAGGAGCGCTTAGCCCCTGCCTTGCCGCCTGCCTTAGCCGCCGTGCCCTCCTTACGGGCGGGCGCCTTGGCCTTTGTCTCCTCGCGGCGGGGGGCGGATGCCTCCTGGCGGGGGGTCGGCTTTTGCTTTTTGGCGGTAGGGCTTTTCCCCTCTGCCGCCCTTTTGTTTCCCGAAGAGGCACCCTTTTGCGGCTGGGTCTTCTTCTGGGATGCCCCGTTTTTCGTCGCACGGGTAGGCCGGGACGCCTGGGGCATAGCTTCTTTCTTCTTTTCTGTCATAGTATTTCCTTTTCTGTCGCGGATAGCAAAAACGGGGGGCGCGACAGGCGCGCTCCCCTCGGGCGATCCCCCCGCGACAGGGGCAACCGCCTTCGGATATCCTGACCCGGGGTCAAACGCCGTTGCCCGGGAGCATCTTCATGGGGATCCTGCCGTTTGGCAGGCGTGACCCCCTCTCCTTAGCGAAGGAGAAAGGGTAAAAGGGCGGCCGCCGCACAGGCGACCCCGCAAAGAAAGGGGATAAGAGAGGGGCGGCGGTGGCAGGTCTGCCCGCAGGCGGCCGTGCCCTCACTCAGGATCCTTGTGGCCTCGGCTACAATATCACGCTCGGCCATCCCACGTTCACCGTCACGCAGGACAAACAGGACCTCCTCAAACACCCGGCTATCCGGGCTCTTCCAGCGGATCATACGCTTTTCACATCCTTTAACCATTCTGCACCTCACAAAAGATGGGCTCTATGGTAAGGATATCCTGTTTCCTGCCTTTTTATTCGTGTAAGCGAGAAAATCCCGCGCGCAGGCAAGTGCGCGTAGGCGGGGATGCAGGGGCGGGCGGCGTGTGTCCGTCCCCTGCCGGTTCGTATAGAGAAGATACGGGTCTCCCCTCCGGCGCCATGCGGGCGGGGATGGGCGATCAGTTCTTTTTGATAAAGAGGTCGGTCAGATTACCCGAGGCGGCACTGCCGGTCGGGGCGGTCACCTCAAAGTCAAACTCCTCAAGGTCATCCTCGACAGCCTTCTTGGGTGCCGGGGCAGGGGCGGGAGCGGGCTTGGCGGCGGGAGCGGGGGCCGGAGCCGGCTCGGGCTTCTTTTCGGGAGCGGGAGCGGGCTTCTCCTCCACCACGGGAGCGGGTGCGGGCTTTTCCTCCACCACGGGGGCGGCAGGAGC
>JAGBZZ010000189.1 GCA_017652965.1 Clostridia bacterium
CAGAGACAAGGAGGCACTTGAGGCCGCAAAATTACGCCTTGCCGAATTCGGTGACAAAATCACCTTTATCCACGAAAACTTTGAAAATATCGGCCGCGTCCTGAAGGAGCTGGATATTCGAAACCTTGCCGGAGCTGTTGCCGACCTTGGCTGTTCAAGCCATCAGTTCGATACCCCCGAACGAGGCTTTGCGTATCAGTACGACGCGCCCCTTGATATGCGAATGGATACCGATGCCCCCCTTACGGCGGCTGACATCGTCAACACCTATTCGGAGAGTGAGCTGCTCCGCATTATCCGTGACTTTGGCGAGGAGCGCTTTGCCGCAAGGATCGCGGCAAAAATAGTCGCAAGACGAAGCGGCGCGCCGATCCGCACAACATTTGAGCTTGCCGAGCTTATCAGATCGGCTATCCCGGCCGCCGCACGTGCCGACGGCCCCCATCCCGCCAAGCGCACCTTTCAGGCCATTCGCATTGAGGTCAATCGCGAATTAGATGCCATTACCCCTGCTATCGGGGCCGTCATTGACGCCCTTATCCCCGGGGGACGGATCTCGGTGATCTCCTTCCATTCTCTCGAGGACCGCAGCGTAAAGTCGGCCTTCGCGAGTGCCGCATCCGGCTGTGTTTGCCCGCGTGACTTCCCTGTTTGCGTGTGCGGCAAGGCCCCGAAAATCGATATCATCACAAAAAAGCCGATACTTCCTTCTGCAAATGAGCTTGCGGAAAACCCGCGCGCACGGAGCGCCAAGCTCCGCGTCGCAGAAAAAAGATAAGGAGTAAGATCATGAAATCTCGTCCTGTAAAAGCGGCCGAAAATCCTCTTTATGAAAAGCTTTACAACCGTTTCTCTTACAGCGGAAAAACCGTCGGCGAAATGATGCTGTCCCGCGCACGGACAACGGGAGCCGCAAAAGTGAAGGATAGCCACCTTCGTGACATCACGGCAGAGACCTGTATTACGCGTGCCAATCTTCTGCCTCGCGCCGATGGTATGACCGCCGCTCCGCAGACCTGTGTGCGCCGTCCCGGTGCTGTACGCCGCACGAACCCCTGTGCCCTCCTCGGCGTGCTTCTTCTCGTGTTTATCTTTGGATATCTCCTGCTCTCCGGGATCCGTCACTACACCGGCACGAGCCCCGCCGTTTTCCCAGTCTTCCCCTCTGCCGATGTGGCGCTTTATGAGCCCACCGTGGACACTTCAATGCATCTCTGAGCATATTATCTCTACCATACGAATAAAAATAGCGATAGACATCTGTCTGTCGCTTTTTCTTTTTTCGGAGGAGATATGAGAAAAGGAACGAACCCTATAAGCGCCGAAAAGAGCGCACTGAAAACAGCGAAAAGGGCCACCTGCCTGCTTCTTGTCTTTGGAATTGCCTTCGCCTATCTCGGCGGTCGCCTTTTTTACTTGCAGGTATTCGGCTTTGGCGAGGCGCAAAGCAAGGTGCTCGACGAGATCACCGTTTCCACAGCTTTGCGTGCCAAGAGGGGGGATATTCTTGATGCCACCGGAAGGGTGCTTGCCACCACAAAGACGGTCTATCGCATCTACATAAGCCCAAAAAACATTGCCACACACGAGAAGAAGAACGGCAAGGGAGCTGCGGCTCTTATCGCCGGAGGCCTATCTGAGATCCTCGGCATCTCCACAGAAGCACTCCTTGAAAAAACCAAGAAGACCGGCTATCTTGACGAAACGGTTGCCCGTGACCGTGACGAGGAGGTAGCCGAACGCGTTCTTGCCTTTATAGACCGCGAAGGGCTCCACGGCCTCGTCGG
>JAGBZZ010000190.1 GCA_017652965.1 Clostridia bacterium
ATAACCGATGTACGGGGTCTCATCCGAGCCGGACACCCAGGCGGTGCCGTCGGCATTGTGCGCCCAGGCCTGCCCCTCGGTCTCAAGGGCGATATTGTAGTAGCCGAACTCCCAGCCCTCGAAGGTAGAGCCGAAGCACCACACGTCACCCGTGTTGACCCAGTTGACGATCTCCTGACCGCGGAAGTCATTGGTGGGAATACGGATCTCCCAACCGACGATCCACTTCACAGGGTCCTTGCCGGCGGCCAGCGCCCGCTCGACCCACGGCCAGTAGAGGTTACCGCTGATCGAGGTCACGGTACCGGTATCGTATACGTAAGTAAAGTACAGAAGGTCGTTGATGTCGCCCGTGTCGTTGGGATAGCGGGCCAGGGTGTACTCCTCGCCGCCGACGTACAGCTTCGGCGGGCCTGCCGACTTGGTGATCTCGGAGAAATCGCTTACCGAAAGGCCGTGGTCGGAAAGCTTGGTGTACATGACCTCATAGCACGCATCCCCGGGCAGGCGCTCGTAGACGCCGGCATTTTCCACCGGATCAACGAAGTGCCAGAGAGATCTGTCGGTCGAGATCTGCTTGTTGGCAGTCAGGGTTACCGTATCGTCCTCATAAGCCTTGATAAAGAGGGGCGAGCGGCTGGTACCGCTATGCTCACTAGTCAGCTTGATCGAGGTGTCCACCGTGTAGGTGCCCTCCATCATCCAGATCACACCGCCCGACTTGCCGTTCACCAGCTTCAGGGCGGCCGTCAGGGTGGCAACCGGCTTTTCCTTGGTGCCGGGGTTCTTATCGTTGCCATCGGGGGAAACGAAGACCTGCAGATCCATCGAGATGGCGAAATCCTCCACCTTCAGGGGCTCTACCACCGTCACCTCGTCCGGCAGGGCATCCTTCTCGGCAAGGAAGCGGTCAAGGACGGTTTCGGCCGTCAGAAGCAGGTCATCACGCCCGACATACGAGGGCATGTCGCCGATATTCAGGGTAAAGAGGGCTTCTCCGCCCGCCTCCCCGGAAAGGACGGTGTAGGTCAGCGCACGGTTGCCCGCGGCGGCCTTGGCCTCCAGATCGTCAATAAAGCTGAGCGCGGCAGACACCGCACCGTCCTCGCCCGCACCGTACAGGGCAAGGCGGGTACCGCGGGTCTCGATCACCCATTTCCCATCGGGGGCGGCAACCGGGTCTCTGCCCTCGCCCGTGGGGGCGCCAAGCAGGATCTCTTTGTCGGTGCCGGTGGCGTCACGCGGGCCAAAGATCGGCAGGACGGCGCCCGTCAGCTTGGCCAGCTGCTTGGAAAGGTAGTTGGCGGTGGCGGAATAGGCGCTCTCCCGCACGATCACGTATTCGTAGATCGAGACACCGTTCAGGGTCAGGTCGGCATACGGATACTCGACACGCACGATGTCGGCAGTACCCGGGGTGTAAAGCTTGCCGTCCGCAATGTACTCGGCAATGTACTTGGCAACCGCCGCGCTCACGCCGTCACCGCCGCCGCCCGAGATCACAAGACGGCCGTTTTCAAAGTAGATGCCGGTGTCCTGCGCCCCAAGACGGTGGGCCGTGCTTTCGGCACGGTTGGTACGGCCGACAAGGATCTCCTTCGAATCGGTCGGCACGGTTTGGCCGAGCCCGACAAAGTCATCCTTGATAGGAAGCTCGATGCCGGTGGCCGCCTTGATAGCGTCGCGCAGTTCCCGCGCCGCACGGAAGATGGCAGTATCCGGCTCGTAGGGGTATACAATGGTATAGGAGGAAAGATCCGCAAGCTCGGACTTCTCCGCTACCGGAGGCGGCGTGGTTCCGCTATCGCCCCCGCCGCAGGCGGCCAGCGAAAGCGCGAGAAGAACCAGGCAAAGCGCCAAGGAAGCAATACGAAGTGTTTTCTTCATCGTGGTTTCTCCTTATACAAGTGATACAGATTTCTATAATAAATCTATATTTACTGCTATTATAACAGAAAAAAACCGCGATTGCAACGGCTTTTTGTTGGTATATCCTACAAAAAGCAGGCCGCTTTTTTGTAAGGCCCCACCCGCCTTACGCGCGCTTAGGCTTAGCGCGGAAGATAAGAGCCGCCAGATATCCGAAAACCAAGGCGGCCGCCGTCCCGCCTGAGGCCGCCGTCAGCCCTCCCCGCAGGGCACCGAGAAGCCCCTCGGCCGCCACGGCCTCCCTGACCCCCTTGGCCACTGCCGCACCAAAGCCCACAAGCGGGACGCCGGCCCCTGCACCCGCAAGATCGGAAATAGGGGCAAAAAGGCCAAGTGCCTCTAAGGCGACCCCGCCCACCCCGTAAAGCACAAGGATCCGCGCCGGGGTCATGCGCGTCAGATCCAGCAAAAGCTGTGCGGGGATACAAAACGCACCCCCTATCAGAAAAGCCCATAAAAGGGAAAGAAAACTTTGCATATTACACCTCCACAAGGCGCACAAGGTGCGCAACACCCGCAATCGTCCCACCCTGCTGAAGGCTGGCGGGATTCATAAGTGCCCCGGTGCCGACAGCCAGGATCCGCCGATAGCGGTGGCCCTGCATCCCGGGCAAAAGGACGGCCGAAAGCATCGCCGCGATGCACCCGCATCCACTGCCGCCCGCGTGTACGTCCTGCCGCCCTTTGTCGTAAAGCAAGCAGCCCGCATCGGCGTGGCGCCTGCCAAGGGTGGGCAGTGCCTCTGCCGTGAGGGTCAACAAAAGCCGCGAGCCCTCCTCGCCGAGATCCCCGGTTACTATCATATCAAAATCCTCCACCGCCTCGCCGCTTTCGCGGAAATAGGCAAGCAGGGTGTCGGCGGCGGCGGGGGCCATAGCCGCGCCCATATTGGCGGCATCGCTTATCCCCGCATCCACCACCCGCCCGGGCAAAAAGGCATCCAGGGCGGCCATGCTACCCTCACGCCCCATCACCACCGCCCCTGCCGCGGTGGCCGTCCACTGGGCGGTGGGCGGCCGCTGGGCGCCGTACTCCAGGGGGGTACGGAACTGCCGCTCGGCCGCCGCATTGTGCGAGGAGGTCACGACCCCCACGTGCGTAAGCGCAGGGCACCCGCAAAGCAAAAGGCCGCCAATGCCAAGCCCCTCTACCATGGTGGAGCAAGCGCCGAAAAGGCCGAGAAAGGGTGCCCCCAAGGATCCCGCCCCCTGCGAGGAGGCCACGCACTGATTTTGCAGATCCCCCGACAGCACAAGGTCAAGCGCCTCCGCCGTGAGCCCTGCCTTGCCAAGGGCATAAAAGAGCGCCATGCGTGCCATTTCGGCCTCGGCCAGCTCAAAGCTTTCGGCACCAAAGCGGTCATCCGGTGAACAAAAATCCAGCGCCTCGCCATACGGGCCGCGCCGCTCCTCATACCCGCCGACAGCGGCCGAGGCCGCAAGCCGCACAGGGCTTGCCATCTCTAGGATACGACCCACGCGAAGGCCTCCAGCAAAACCCCGTACACCGCCCCCGAAAGGACGGCAAACAAAAGGACGGGGCCCGCCACGGTAAAGATCTTGGAGCCGATCCCCACAAGCAGACCCTCGGCGCGGGTGTCAAGCGCGGGGGATACCACGGCATTGGCAAACCCCGTCACGGGGACAAGCGTCCCCGCCCCCGCCACACGTGCCACCGTATCGTAAACGCCAAGCCCGGTGGCCAGTGCCGAAAGAAGGATAAGCGAGACGGTGGTCAAAAGCCCCGCCGTCTCATCCACTGCCCCGAGGCGCAGGTAGCAAAGCCGCAGCCCCTCCCCCAAAAGGCAGATCGCACCGCCCGAAAGAAAGGCGGCCAATAGGTTTTTCAAAAGCGGAGACCGTGCCGCCCGCCGCGCGACAAGCCCGCCGTATTCCTCTTTGTTCATAACACTCCTCCTTTTTTCACAGTATCCCGCCAAAAAAGCTTTTTATACACTTGCAATACCGTGCGGCCGGGTGTATAATAAGAGCATCCTACAAAAAGAAAGGAAACCGTTATATGAAAACAAATGCAGAGCTTCGCGCCGCCGCACGCACGCAACTGGGCAACAACATCTTTTCGGAAACCTGGCTGATGGGTCTTGTCCTGGGGGCGATTTACATGGCGGTAAGCGCCCTTACCTCCTACATGATCGGCCTTGTGCTGATAGGGCCTGTCTCGATCGCCGTTGCCAACATCTATCTGAGCCTTTCCCGTGGCATGGCCACCAAGATCGACATTGCCGAGCTTGGCTTTGGCTTCCGTGGGGATACCATTGTCAGGTACATCTGCCTGTATCTTTTGCAGTACGTTTACATCTGGCTTTGGTCCCTGCTTTTCGTGATCCCCGGTATCGTGAAGGCCTATGCCTACCGTCTTGCCCCCTACGTCGCCATTGAGCGCCCCGAGCTTTCGATCAACGATTGCATCACCGAGAGCCGCCGCCTGATGGATGGCCACAAGATGCAGGCCTTCCTTCTGGATCTTTCCTTCCTCGGCTGGTACCTCCTCGGTCTTGCGGCCTGCTTCGTTGGCGTGGTCTTTGTGATCCCGTACCATGATGCGGCCCTGGCCAATTTCTACACGTCGCTGGTGGAAAAGGACGAGCCGATCGAGGTCAAAGCGGAGGACGTCACCGCCTGACGGCAACACCCCCTTCATGAAGTGAATAAAAAGCCACCCACTCATCCCGACAGTGGGTGGCTTTCCTTTTCGGGCATAGCCCTCTCTCCGTAGCAACCCCGGAGGGAGGCCAAAAGTTCCGAAGGCTTGGAAAGGGTTATCCCGCTTTCCGCTACTCTGCCTTTGCCAATACGAAGTCCCAAAAGGCCGCGGTACTGTAGCCCCCCTCCGGGAGGGGTGAGCAAGCAAAAACACCACAGTGCGGTGTTTTTGTGCCGCGATACCCCACCGAGCAGGGAAAAATGAAATGAGGCTATGCCGAGTGCGCATTTTGACCATGCGAATGGGGAGGCAAGAATTAAAGGGGGGAGCCTGCGTGTGTGAAAACCGCTTCGGCGTTGCATCTTCGCCCCCCTGCTGTCGCATTCTCCTTCCACCGCAAGCGGTCCCCC
>JAGBZZ010000191.1 GCA_017652965.1 Clostridia bacterium
TACTTTTTGTATCCAAGAAAAACCGATGATGCGGAGATAAAGGCGGAACGAGCTGCACAGAGAGCCCACGGTGCTGAGAGTTGGGTGAGTGACGACCGTCAAATGGACCGCGGAGGGTGCAGTCAAAGGCTTTGGCCGAGTATTCTGCAACGTGTGGGCATACGTCAGTTGCCGGGGATATGGCAGTATCCCGAAAGGGCATAGCAAAGCGCTATGAAACAAGGTGGCACCGCGGATAGCATGGTTATTCGTCCTTGACAGAGTTCTATTAGGGCGTTTTTTGTTATTTCGGGGAAGTGCAGACACCGTTTTGCATCCGAAATCGCCGTTTGCCCTTGGAATTCTTTCTGCCAAACAATAAATAGTTAAAAATGCTGTTTTAAGCACAGGAGGAATGCGTTATGCAGTTCAACGGAATCGATTTTGACACCTATTTCAAGCAGTATCCGGACGCCGAAGGCTACTTTGGTAAATACGGCGGCCGCTATATCTCGGATGAATTGAAGGCGGCGATGGAGGAGATCACGGAGGCCTATTTTACCATCTGCAAGTCTTCTAAATTCATCGCCGAGCTTCGCAAGATCCGCCGCGAATTCCAGGGGCGCCCCACTCCGATCTCGTATCTCGAGCGCCTTTCCAATTCGCTTGGTAACGTGCAGCTGTACGTAAAGCGCGAGGATCTCAACCACACCGGCGCCCACAAGCTGAACCACTGCATGGGCGAGGCGCTTCTTGCCAAGTACATGGGCAAGAAGAAGGTCATCGCCGAAACCGGCGCAGGCCAGCACGGCGTGGCACTGGCTACCGCGGCCGCTTACTTCGGCCTGGAGTGCGATATCTACATGGGCACGGTCGACATCGCCAAGCAGGCACCCAACGTTGCCAGAATGAAGATCCTGGGCGCTAACGTTGTGGAGGTCAAGCACGGCCTTGCCACCCTGAAGGAGGCCGTAGACGACGCTTTTGAGGCCTATGCCAAGGAATACAAGGATGCCATCTACTGCATCGGCTCGGTTCTTGGGCCGCATCCCTTCCCGATGATGGTGCGCGATTTCCAAAGCGTTGTGGGTATCGAAGCGCGCGAGCAGTTCCTTTCTATGACGGGTGAATTGCCGGATGCCGTCGTTGCCTGCGTGGGTGGCGGCTCGAACGCCATGGGCATGTTCTCCGGATTTTTGAATGATCCTGTGGATATCTACGGGATCGAGCCCCTCGGCCGCGGCCCGGCGCTTGGTGACCATGCCGCCAGCCTGAAATACGGCACCGAGGGAATCATGCACGGCTTCAACAGCATTATGCTGAAGGACGAAAACGGCGAGCCTGCCCCGGTTTATTCGGTTGCCAGCGGGCTTGATTACCCCTCCTCCGGTCCTGAGCATGCCTTTTTGCACGATCTTGGCCGCGTAAAGTATGACGTCATCTCGGACGAGGAGACGATCGATGCCTTCTTCACCCTTTCGCGCCTTGAGGGCATCATCCCCGCAATCGAGAGTGCCCACGCCGTTGCATACGGCATCAAGCTGGCAAAGACCATGTCGCACGGCTCTGTCCTTATCAACCTTTCCGGCCGCGGCGACAAGGATATGGATTACATCATCGAAAAGTACGGCATCCGCTGATAAGAAAAGGTGCTTTCCTGCGGGAAAGCACCTTTTTCTATTGCTTTTGGGGCGGTGCCATGCTATAATGAAGAAAAACGAAAGGAGCATTCGCTTTGAACTTTCTTCGCTTTTTGGAGGGGATCCGCACCCCTTTTCTCGATACGCTGTTCTCGCTGATCACGCATCTCGGTGAGGAGACGGTGTTTATCCTCGTTGGCATTGTATTTTTCTGGTGTATCGACAAGGAAAAAGGGTATTTTATCCTCTCTGTCGGCTTTGTCAGCACGGTGCTTAACAGCTTTTTAAAGCTTCTGTTCCGCATTCCGCGCCCGTGGGTCAAGGATCCCTCGTTTACGATCGTGGAAAGCGCCCGCGCCGAGGCCACCGGGTACTCCTTTCCCAGCGGCCACACGCAAACCGCGGTCGGGGTCTTTGGCAGCATCGCACGCCTGACAAAAGGGCGCACCGTGCGTATCCTTTGCATCGCGGCCTGTGTTGCCGTGCCGCTCTCGCGTATGTATCTTGGGGTTCACACCCCGCTTGACGTTTCGGTAGCGGCTGTGGTTTCGCTTGCCTTGGTTCTTGGGCTCTATCCGCTGATGCGCCGTATTGCCAAAAGCACCAAGGGGATGCTCATCTTTTTCGGGGCAACCGTCGGTATTTCGCTGGCGTTTTTACTCTACGTGCTTCTTTATCGCTTTCCGTCGGATATTGACCCCGCCAACTATGCAAGCGGCTTAAAAAATGCGTACAAGCTGCTTGGCTGTACGCTTGGTATCTTCATCGCCTATCTTTTGGACGTCCGTTACATTCATTTTGACACCCGCGCCCCTCTTTTGGGGCAGGTGCTGAAGGTCGTGCTTGGGCTTCTTCCGCTTCTTTTGGTCAAGGAGGGCTTCCGCTATCCGCTTGCGCTGATCTTTGGTGATAGCCCGATTGCGGACGGCGTGCGCTATCTTCTGCTTACCCTTGTGGCCGGCGGCGTCTGGCCGCTCACTTTCGCCCGTTTTTCCCGCATTACACTCAAAAAACGCGAAAAATCCGCAAAAAGCTGAACAAAAAAGAGCGATTCACTCACGTGAACCGCTCTTTTTTGTTCCTTAATCCTCGTCCGGACTCCCAATACCGATCATACTGTCAACCGGAAGCGAGAAGATCACCGCATCGCCGTCGGTCTTCAGGCCGCCGGCATCCCGGATGGCCTCCATGATCTTTTTCTTGTATTCGGAGGTTGTCAAAAAGAGGATGGCGTCCCCCTCGGTCGTCAGGGAAGTGCCGATCAGCTGCTCGGCCGGGGCATTATTCAGGCTTCTGGTATGGAGATAGGTAGCACCGGTGGCACCCGCAGTACGCGCGGCGTCGATCACGGTCTCGGTGAATTTCTGGTTAACCACGGCAACGATCAGCTCATGCATCTTCCGTGTCTCCTTTTCTGAGGTTTTTTTGTCGTGTGAGCCTGCCGCCCCCTCCTCCCGCCACGGGGTGGAAAGAATAGCGCGGCTGATAATGTTGGAAATTCCCGAAAGCGGGACGGTAAACGCAATACCGCGCCCCATAATGTACAGGCGCAAGCGCTTGTTGATAGCCCGCAGAAGCGGCTTTTCTACGTATCCGGGAATCAGCGCAAATACGATACGCTTTTCGATCTCGTCCAAGGCGAGATAGCTCATATAATTGGACTTGGCTGTTCCAAATCCAAGGGTGGAGAAGTGAAGGGAGACGCAAAACTCGTTGCACAGATCGGTCAGTGCGATTTCATTCTCGCGTGACAAAATGCAAATCAGAAGCTTAACGCGGCCTTCCGGCATTTTTTTAGGCATTTTGTCCCTCTCCTTCCACGTCGTATTCGTAATCGATAAAGTATTCCTCTTCCGCAACAAAGCGGCGCACCGCACGGTTGGCCTTCAGCTTGTAGATAAGGCCGGAGATCTGAATAGAAATGATCGGCGTCATGGCGGCAACGGCCACGCAACCGAAAGCATCTGTCATCATATCCCCGCCGAGGGCGGTACAGGCACCGATGGCCAAGGGAAGGACAAAGCCGCTCATCATAGTGCCGCTGGCAACCCCGCCCGAGTCAAAGGCGATACCGGTAAAGATCTTGGGTACGGCAAAGGAAAGCGCCAGGGAGATCACGTAGCCGGGCAAAAGCACCCAGAGAAGCGGGATCCCGCACAAAATGCGAAGCATCGAAAGCCCAAGCGAGGCCGCCGCGCCGACTGAAAGGCTGAGGCTGACCGCACGCGAGGAGATCGCGCCCGCCGTTACCTGCTCAACCTGCTTGTTCAGCACGTGGACGGCAGGCTCGGCCGATATGATAAAGTAGCCAAGCAGCATTCCGATGGGAACCAGGAGGATCCCGTTAAGGATATCCGCCAGTGTCCCGCCAAGGGTATAACCGACCGGCAGAAAGCCGATGTTTGCCCCCGTAAGAAAGATCACAAGGCCAAAGAAGGTGTAAACAACGCCAACACCGATACGGATCAGCTGCTTGGCACTGAAGGCGCGGGAAAAAAGCTGGAAAAGGGCAGTGAAGACAATGATCGGCAAGAGTGCGATCGCTACGTCAACGGCATGCTCGGCAAAGCCCTCAAAATAGCGGAGAAGTCCTACGCGAGTATCGGTCACCGGTGTGATATTCAGCTGATAGTCCCCACCGCCGAGTGTGTAACAGATCCCAAGAATCATGACGGAAAGGATCGGGCCGATGCTGCAAAGAGACACAAGACCGAAGGAATCGTCATGTCCGTCCGCAGAGGTACGGCTGGAGGAAACACCGGCACCAAGCGCCATAATAAACGGTACGGTCATGGGGCCTGTGGTCACCCCGCCCGAATCAAAGGCGATAGCCCAAAAATCCGAGGGCACAAAAAGGCAAAGCAAAAAGGTCAGGATGTAAAACGCCAAAAGAAGGATAGAAAGGCTGATGCGGAAAATGATACGGAAGAGGGCGATCACCAAAAAGAGTCCCACCCCGACCGAAACCGTCAGGATCAACAGCATATTCGGTACGCCTGTCACAAGCTCTGCCAGGATCTGCAGATCAGGCTCGGAAACCGTAATCAGAACACCGATAACAAACGCCAAAAACGCACTAAACCAAAGATAATGCGATTGCCCAAGGTGAGCACCGATCTTGGTGCCAAGCGGTTGCATCGACATTTCCGCCCCCATCGTAAACACAGAAAGGCCGAATATGAGACAAGCGACCCCCAAAAAGAACAGAAAAAGCGTTCCCGGGTCCATAGGTGTAAGTGTAACGCTAAGCGCCAGCACGACCCCTGCGATCGGCAGGATCGAATGCAGCGATTCGCGGAATTTATCACGAATAACGCTATGCAAGGTAAGCCTCCATTGATATATCATAATCGATTACAATTATAGCACAAGATCGCAAAAAAAGCGATAGGAAAACGAAAAAATGCTTCAAAAAATATTTTTTTGAAGCGCGACGTGTTTTTTTCTCAAAATGACACAAAAAATACCAAATTCCTCTTGACAGAACCCTTCAAAAAACATATAATACTAATGTTATA
>JAGBZZ010000019.1 GCA_017652965.1 Clostridia bacterium
TGCGGATGCTCTTTTTGCCCTTGGAGGTCTCAATGTCCACACGGCCGTTGACCGCCACGGGCGCAAACCACTGGGTGGTCTGATAGGCGGCGGGCAGGTCGGGATAGTAGTAGCTCTTCTGATCAAAGGTCGTGGTGCGGTTGATGTCGCAGTTCAGCATAAGCCCTGCCGTCATGCCGAGATCCACCACGTGGCGGTTGACCACCGGCAGCATACCGGGCATACCGCAGCAGGCGGGGCAGACGTGCTCGTTGGGGCCGGCGCCGAACTTGGCCGAGCAGGAGCAGAAGATCTTGGATTCGGTCGCCAGCTCCACGTGTACCTCAAGGCCGATTACGGTTTCGTATTTCATCTTTTTTCCTCCTTCTCCCATTTTTCGGCGAGGGCAAGAAGCGCCCCCTCGGAAAAGGCAGGGCCGACAAGCGCCGCCCCACCGAACACCACAGAGGGCAGGCCGGTCAGGGAAGCGGGCGCCGTATAGCAGCCCTCGGTAAAGACAAGGGTCGGGTCAGCCGCGACCTCGGCGGCCGTGTACTCCATGCGGGAAACGGCGGGCAGAAGGACGGCGTCATAGCTTGCAAACAGCGCGGCAAAGGCCTCGACAGCCTTGCGGCGTATGCGCAGGGCCTTGTCGTATACCTTGTCGTAATTGGCGGTGGAAAGGGTCTCCGAGCCAAAGAGGATGGCATACTTCAGAAGGCGGCCAAAGGCCTCGGTGCGGCTGTTGGTATACAGCTCGTCAATGCTCGAGAAGCGCTCGGTGCGATAGCCGTACTTCACCCCGTCATAGCGGGAGACGTTGTTGCAAAGCTCGGCCGACATCAGAATGTTCCAGGCCTCGCCCGCATAGGAAAGCATCGGCATCTCCACCTCGGTCACGGTGATCCCCATGGCCGAAAGCGCGGCGGCAAGCGGGGCGGCGGTATCGGTGGCAAGCCCCTTCGGGATGGCTACCCGTGTCACGGCTTTTTCGTCAAGGGCACTGCGGCACAGCGCCTCGGGGTGCGAGGTGCCGTCCTTATCGTCGTGCCCGGCAATGGCCGAAAGCACGGCGCGGCACTCGGCCGCGGTGCGTGCCATCACGCCAACCGTCTCGCCCGAGCAGGCAACCGGAACCGTGCCGTAACGGGAGACTGTGCCGTAGGTGGGTTTCACAAAAAGGAGCCCTGCCTGCGCGGCGGCGCGGCGCGGCGCACCGTTGACGTCCAGGCAAACGGCGGGGACGGCATCGGCGGCTACGATCTCGGCGGTGGGATAGCGGAGGGCACCCTCGCACACAAGGGCGCCGTCGGCCGCCGTTTCACCAAGCAGGTCAAACCCAAACTCGCCCACGGCGGCCTTACCGGTGACGGTATAGCCTGCGGCGGTCAGGCGGGTCACCGCCTCGGCATCAAAGAGAGACATGTACCCCGCCAGCATGCGAGAGCCGGCCGCGGTGGGCATGTCCTTGGTTAAGATCATGTCGTCAAGCACCACAGGGCGCGCGGCGGCAGTATCAAGCTTTACGGTATAAGGCTTCATGGCGTTTCCTCCTTATTCCACCACACGCGGCACGCGCCAGTGCCCCTCGCCCGCATCGGGGGCGGCGGCCTGAAGCTGTTCCCGCGTGAAGGGCTGGTATGCAACGTCCGCCCGTACCACGGTGGGGATGGGCATCACGTGCACCATGCGCTCGGTGTCCGAGGTGTCAACGGCGTTCAGGGCATCCCAGCCCGCCTCTCTTGCGGCGTAAAAGGAGAGAAAGGCCTCCTTTTCCTCCTCGGTCAGTGCCAGCTGGTTCAAAAGCTCCAGCCGACGCAGAATTTCTCTGTCCATAGCTACTCCTCTCAGTCGCGAACCTTAATGTGGACCTCGCGCAGCTGCTGCTCGGTCACCTCGGCGGGGGCACCCATCAGAAGATCCTGGGCGTTGCCGTTCAAGGGGAATGCGATAACGTCGCGGATGGTCTCCTCCTCGGCAAGCAGCATGATCATTCTGTCAACGCCGGGGGCCATACCCGCATGGGGCGGCGCACCGTAGGAGAAGGCGGTGTACAGCGCACCGAACTTGGCGCGCACGTCCTCCTCACCGTAGCCCGCAATGGCAAAGGCGCGCTTCATGATCTCGGGGTTGTGGTTTCTGACAGCGCCCGAGGAAAGCTCTACACCGTTGCAGACGATATCGTACTGATAGGCGTAGATGTCGAGCGGATCCTTCGTGTTGAGTGCCTCAAGGCCGCCCTGCGGCATCGAGAAGGGGTTGTGGGTAAAGTCGATCTTGCCGGTCTCCTCGTTCAGCTCGTACATCGGGAAGTCCACGATATAGCAGAACTCGAAGGAATCGTTCTTGATGAGCCCGAGCTCGTTGCCAAGCCAAGTGCGGATCTCGCCCGAAAGCTTATCAATGACCTTCGGGGTATCGCAGATGAAGAAGAGGGTCTCGCCTTCCTTGATGCCGACAAGCTCGGTCAGTGCCTTCTGCTGGTCGGGCGAGAGGAACTTGGCGATCGGGCCCTTGTATTCGCCCCCCTCCAGGGTGATATAGCCGATACCAAAGGCCATGCCGATGCTGCGGGCAAAGGTGTCGATGGCCTTCTCAAAGGCCTTCTTGCCGTCGCCGTCCCCGTCACGCTTGACGAGGTAGTTGGCCACGATACCGCGCACGAGCTTGTTCTTGAAGGGGATGGTGCGGCCGTTGATGGTCAGGAAGTCGTTGTCACGGAAGAAGGCGGTCAGATCCTCAATGACCAGCGGGTTGCGCAGGTCGGGCTTATCCGAGCCGTAGCGAAGCATCGATTCGGCATAGGTGATACGGCGGAAGGGCGGCGGCGATACCTTCTTGTCCGAGAACTTCGTGAAGGTGTTGTAGATGACCTTCTCGGCCACGGCAAAGACGTCCTCCTGGGTAGCAAAGGCCATCTCGAAGTCAAGCTGATAGAATTCACCCGGCGAGCGGTCACCGCGGGCATCCTCATCACGGAAGCAGGGGGCGATCTGGAAATAGCGGTCAAAGCCCGAGGCCATCAGCAGCTGCTTGAACTGCTGGGGGGCCTGCGGCAGGGCGTAGAACTTGCCCTTGTGCTTGCGGCTGGGCACGAGATAATCACGCGCACCCTCGGGCGAGGAGGCGGTCAGGATCGGGGTCTGGATCTCGAGGAAGCCCTGTGCCTCCATCTCGCTTCTGAGGAAGCTCAGCACCTTGGCGCGAAGCACGATGTTGTCGTGGATCTTGCGGTTGCGAAGGTCCAGATAACGGTGGCGCAGGCGCACCTCCTCACGCGTGGCGGTCGAGGCGTCGATCTCGAAGGGAAGACCAAGCACGCACGGGCCAAGCACCTCAATGCGCTCGGCACGCACCTCTACAAGGCCGGTGGCCAGCTTGGGGTTTACGGTATCCTCATCTCTTTTCGTGACCTCGCCCTCGATAAGGACGACGGTCTCCTTGGCGATACCCGAAAGCATCTTGTCATCCGAAAAGACGATCTGGGTCACGCCGTAATGGTCGCGCAGGTCAACAAACAAGACGCCGCCGTGGTCACGGATCGTACCGATCCAGCCGGTAAGCGTTACGCGCTCGCCAATGTGTGCAGGCGACAGCTCGTTACAGGTATGGGTTCTCAGCATTGTGTTTTACCTCCCGATGTATGGTTGATTTTTTGAATACGGTGTCATGGCACGCGGCGGGAAAAAGAAAAAACCTCCCGTCCGCACATGGGACGAAAGGCAAGCTTCCGCGATACCACCCAAATTGACCGCCCGCATGGGCGACCCTCTCATACTGCCGTCACGTGGCAAAACGTGCGGTTCTACTGACCCCATCCGAAATGGGGGGTTCCTCCGCAGGCTCGGGAGTGTTCTTCACGCAGGGTCGAATGCCGTGCTTTCACCTGCCACGGCTCTCTTTAAAACGGCGGTCTGCGCTACTTTTTCCGTCATCGCCTATTATGATATATTACTATATCATATCTTTTCCGCCTTGTCAAGAAAAATTCGAAAAATATTAAATAAATAGGAAGGGGGCGCGTTGCCGCGCCCCCATACACCCTGTCTTTTATTCGATGGGATCCTTCAAAAATGCCGCTACCGCCTCGGCGCGGCGCCGTGTGAGGAAGGGCTTCCACGTGCTGCCGTCGAGGAAGGGATTTTCCTTACCGCCCATGCGGGCAAGCTTGTCAAGATGCCCGTTGTCGCCAAGGTGATTGCCGACGTGCACCTCCACGCACTCGTCCATCACGCGGTCGATCGAGGTGAGAAAATCCTCCCGCAGGGAAAAGGGCAGACCGTAGCGCTTCAGATAGGCTACGGAAAGGGTATTCAGCCCGCCGCCCCCAAACATGCCGGCACGGTAGCTTTTTCCCTTGTCGGTCACGTTGAAGAAAAGCGAAAGCGTCCCGCGGGTGTGCCCCGGAGAGGCGATAAAGGAGAAGGTGCGATCGCCGATCGTGATAGTGTCGCCGTCCCCCACGATCACGTCGGGTACAAAGGCACCCTCAAAGGGCATACGGAACTCGTTTGTATACTGCAGGCCGTCGCGGCCGCTGACGGTATCCTCGTCCCCACGGCCGATGTAGGTGCGCGCTCCCGTCATCTCCACAAGGCACGGGTCGAGCCGATATGGTCGATATGCCCGTGCGAGTGCAAAATATGGCGCACGTCGCGCACGTCATAGCCAAGCTGTGCGATCTTCTCTAAGATCTCGGGCAGGGTGCTTGGCATGCCGGTATCGATCAGGATCAGCCCGTCGGTGCTTTCAAGCAGCCAAGAGGGGGCGTATTTCGCCCCGATGTGGTAAAAGCCGTCGGTATATTTGACGGGGGGCATGATTTCGGGTTCGCTCACGGTGGTTGTCCTCCTTGCGTGTCGGTGTGCCCGCCGCGCGGGGCGGCATGGCATGCTTCTAAGCGCATTGTAGCACAGCCGCGCCCCCGTGTCAAGCCTCCCCTGCAAAAAATGACCCCCGACCGCATCCCTTGCGATCGGGGGTCATCCCTCTTCATAGGCGATATCTAACATCCTTTTTACTCCTCGCTTTCTCCGGATTCCCATCGGCGTATACAGCCGAACGAAACTTGCCCCTATGGGCACCGGCGCGGTGGGCTCACCTTTCGGGAGCACTCGTCGGGGCCGGCTCTTTTGTATCAGCCCATTGGCGTATCTCCTTTCTACGCTTACAGTATAGCAGAAAAAACGCGTCTTGACAATCGGAAAACTATAAGAAATATACAATATTTTTTTGTGCGTTACATAGAATTTGTTTAAAATGACGAACAAATGCTTTACAAATTCCGTTTTTTGTGCTATACTGATACTTGTGGGCAAAAAGAACGCCATGACAGCGGCAGGCTATCATGGCGTTTTTCTGTTTCAGAGGGTCTTATGGACGATGGCGTGGGCACGCGTAATGCGGAAGCCCGCCTTCTCATATACGAAGTGCGCCGCACTGCCGGTGCCGGTCCACTGCATCCAGGCATTGTGCAGGCCGCGCTTTTTCATCTCAAGCAGACAGTCTGCCAGGAGGATCTGCCCAAGCTTGCGCCCGCGGAAGTCGGGGCGTACGCCATAGGGGCCAAACCGCTCGGGCGAGCCGTCGGGATCGTGGAAGACGCAAAAGCCGATGACCTCGCCGCCGTAGGTCACCACACGGATGCGGCCGTAGTCGTCGTTGTCGTACATCAGCTCGCGGATGCGGATGCGCCAGCCGGGGCTCTGATGCTCGTTCATATAGTTCCAGAAGGGGATGAGGAGGTCGTCGGTCATAGGGCCGAAGCCAAAGCCGTCCGCCTCGGCGGCGATACGTGCCTCCTTCACGTCCTCGGGCACGGTGTAGGAAAGAAGGTCGATATCGCGGGCGTAGGACTCATCGCGGACGGTGTAGCCCGAGGCCAGGAAGGCGTCGATATAGTGCCCCTCGTACTTGACGTCAAAGCCCTGGGTGAAGTAAAAGGGCGAGTACGGGGTGGCAGACAGCTTGACAAGCCCCTTGCTTTTTGCAAATTCCTCGGCCGCCGCCAAAAGCTTTTCTGCCGTGTCGGCAGGGGCGGTGGGAAGATAGCCAAAGCCGTTGATCCAGCCCTCGTTCGGCATTGGGGAATTGTCGTTGTCCTGCGGGCGCAGGCGGCGCACGACGTACACGTAGCCGCAAAGGCCGTTTTCGTCCTCGGCCAGAAGATAGCCGTCGGGGTCAAAGCAGACGTCAAGAAAGATCTTCCGCTTGAAGAAGCGGGCGGTGATGGGGTCGTAGGGACGGGTTTCGTTCCAAAGTGCCAGGGCGGGGGCAAAATCCTCCCCGCGGATCGGGCGGACGGTAACCGATGACATAGCAGCTCTCCTTTTATATAATATCGATCTGATAGGCGCTCTTCGGCCGCGGCATCAGGGTGCTGGCCAGGGAGGTCTTCGCCCCGACGCGTGCCGCCAGGGCACCGCGCATTCTGTGAAGTGAGGTGTAATAAGCGGTATAGTCAAAGCTGTAGAAGCCTTCGCGGAAGAACTCGAACTCCCGACAGGCGGCAAGCCATCTCTCCTCGTCCTCCTCGGTGTGGGAAATATAGAGCGAGGGGCGGTAGCCGTCGGCATCCTCCCAGTTGTCACCAAAGAAAAGCGAAGCACCGCCAAACGGGTCAAGCCCGTCCTCGTAGGTAGGCTGGGCGGCAAAGCCGAGGGCGGCCACCGTGATATGGTGGGCGGCCACGTGGTCGCGGTGGATGCTGTTTGCCCAATGGGTGATCACGGTATCCGGGCGGAAGCGGCGGATGGTGGTGGCCAGCCGCTTGGCCGTCTCGGGGGAAAAGGCCAGCGCCCCGCTTGAGACCTCCCAAAGGTCACAGGTCGCCCCCAGGGTGGCGGCGGCACGCATGGCCTCCTCCTCCTTCTGGCGGGCATAGGTGGTACGGTCTCGGGTCGGATGGCCGCCGTCCCCGTTCGTCAGTGAAACAAAATGACAGGCGCCGCCCGTGCGGGTCACCTTAGCGGCGATCGCGCCGGCCATGACGGCCTCATCACCCGAGTGTCCTCCTATGATCAGCAGTCGTTCCATACAGCCTCCTTATCGGTCAAAAAGAATCTGGATCTCTTATTTGATGATAGTGAAAAAGGCGGGCGCTGTCAAGCCCTTTGCCATCAAAAAAGTTAACTTTTTCACCGATTTTGCACCGTTACCCCAAAGAACAGCCGTTTTGTACAAAGAAAAGTCCGTAAGAGGCCTTGTGCCGCCCCTCGGAATTTAGTATACTGAAAGCAAATACGATAAGGATGGAAAACGACCCATGACAGAGCTGCGCTTTGAGGAATACCGGATGCCTGCGGCCTCGCTTGGCGAGGAAAGCTGCCTTGCGGATATCCACGTCAACGCCTATATCCGTGCCGGCATCACGGTCAGCGACCGCATCGTGGGGGAGGATCGGCGGTACGTAGGCAAGGGGATGATCTCCACCCTTTTACCCTACCGCATCCAGGACGGCTACGGCAGAGAGCGGAAAATGCGCGCCTTCCGCGCGGCAGTGCTGGAAAACGGGCATCTGCGCGCCACCTTCCTGCCCGAGCTTGGCGGGCGGCTTTGGTCGCTGTACGATAAGACGGCAGGGCGCGAGCTTTTGTATAAAAACGACGTCTTTCAGCCCGCCAACCTTGCCCTGCGTAACGCCTGGTTTTCGGGCGGGGTGGAGTTCAACGTCGGCATCAAGGGGCACAACCCCCTGACGGCCTCCCCCCTCTTTGCCGCAGAGGGGAAAAACAGTAGCGGCGAGCCTATCCTCCGGATGTATGAATACGAGCGTATCCGGGGGGTGGTGTACACCGTGGAGGCTACCCTTGTCGGGGATGCGCTCCTCCTTTCCATGCGCATTGAAAACACCGCCCCCACCGAGACCTATATGTACTGGTGGTCGAATATCGCCGTCCCCGAGACCCCGGGCACGCGGGTGCTTTCTCCTGCCGAGGATACCTTCTTCTGTGCTTATACCGACGGCGGCTACTTCTTGGATAAGACCGCCATGCCCTACCTTGAAGGGCGGGACGTCACCTATTCCGAAAGCTCATCCCGCTCACGCGATTTCTTCTTTGACATTGCCGAGGGAGAGGACAAATGGGTGGCCTCGGTAGACCGCGAGGGGCGGGGGCTTTTGCACGTCTCCGACCCCCTCCTCAAGGGGCGCAAGCTTTTCGTGTGGGGCACGCACGCGGGCGGCCGCCACTGGAACGACTGGCTGACCGACCGTGCCGGGGCGTACGTCGAGATCCAGGCGGGGCTCCTCAAGACCCAGATGGAGCATTTTGTAATGCCCGCCGCCTCCACCCTTTGCTGGCAGGAGTGCTACAGTGCCCTGACGGTCGACCCTGCCGCTGTCCATGGGGACTATCATGCGGCCACGGCGGCCGTCTCGGCTCTTGCCAAGGAGAGGCTGTCGCTTCTTTCCCCTTTGCACTTTACTCCGGCAAGCTTTTCTCACCCCGTGCAGTACGGCTCGGGCTTCGGGGCACTGGAGGAGCGCCTGCGCGGTACCCCCATCAGTGCATCCTGTGTCTTTCCCGCCGACAGCATCGGCAGGGAGGAGGGCGACTTCCTGGCGCTGATCGAAAACGCCCCTCTTCCGCACCACGATAAAAACGAGCCCTACGTCTCGTATGCGGTGGGGGAGCGCTGGCTTGCTCTTTTAGAGGCGCGGTGTGACCGTGATTTTTACTACGAGAACCAGCTTGGTATTATGCGCTATGCCGCAGGGGATATCGCGGGGGCGGAGGCCGCCTTCCGTGCCTCCCTGCAGAAGGAGGAAAACGCCTGGGCAATACGCAACCTTGCCATGCTGTATAAAAATCTCTATGCGGATGCCGCCACGGCGGCCGACCTTCTTTGCCGTGCCCGCGCCCTCCTGCCGAACTATCGCCCCTTAGCGGTGGAATGGGCCGAGACGCTTCTGGCCGCAGGCCGTGCCGGTGCCCTGGCAGAGGGCTACCCGTGCCTGGATACCGCCATCGCCGGGGACGGCCGCATCCGGATGCTGTACGCCGCCGCCCTTGTGGAGCTTTGCCGGTATGACGAGGCACGCACTATCCTGACAGAGGAGCTGACGGTGGCCGATATCAAGGAGGGCGAGTACTCGCTGTCGGCCATCTGGCTTCGCCTTTATACCGCCGTCCTGGCAAAGGAGCGCCACGTCCCGCCTGCCACCCTTACCCCGGAGGAGGTCTTTGCGGCCTATCCCTTGCCGACGGCACTGGATTTTCGCATGCACTGACGGCGCCGCCGCAAAAAAATCCATGAAAACCGCAAAAAGCTCTCTTGTATTCCACAGATAGATATGATATGATGATAATAACTTATCAAGGAGGATAACAGCTATGTTTTTTCCCTACCGCTTGTTAGATATGGGGGATACCCTGTTTTCGATCGCCAAAACGACCGTCAAGGAGACCGAGGGGCGCGAGTACCGCGATTTTATCGATTCCGCCCTTGCCACCGCCACCGCACACGGCAAGCCGATCGCACGGCTTGAGTGGCACATCGGCATTCCCGCCTCGGTCAAGCGCCGCATCGGGGAGGCCTTCATCAAAAGCGAGGAGGGATACGCCCTCCTTATCGGCGAGGTGACAAGGATCTACGCCGCCTCCGAGAGGGCGACCATCTATGCCGCCGCCACGCTTTCTCAGCTTTCTATCTCGGGCGAATTGCACGGCGGCTTCCTCTATGACGTGCCGATCGCAGAGGAGCGCGGCTATCGCGTATACCTGCCCTCGCGTGCCGGTATGGCGGGCTTCCGTCGGATGGTCGACTTCCTTGCCACCTATAAATACAACGCCATCGTTTTAGAGATCGGCGGTGCGATGGAGTACCACCGTCACCCCGAGATCAACCGTGCCTGGGATGAGTTCTGCCGTGACGTGCACCGCTTCTCGGGGCGCTCCCAGGAGATTCAGTTCAAGACCTACCCGTGGCCGAAAAACTCGATCCATTGCGACAATGCCGAGGGGGATATCCTGACGCATGACGAGTGCCGCGAGATCGCCGCCTACTGCCGCTCGCGCGGGCTTCGCGTGATTCCCGAGTGCCCCTCGCTTTCCCATTGCGATTTCCTCTGCCTTGCCCATCCCGAGCTGCGCGAGAGGGAGGGGGATATGCATCCCGATACCTACTGCCCCCGCCACCCCGACGTCTATACCTACGTCTTTGATATTCTCGAGGAGGTCATCGAGGTCTTCTGTCCCGATGCCGTCCATATCGGCCATGACGAGACCTACTCGATCGGCATCTGCCCGCGTTGCCGCGGGACGGCGGCCTACAAGCTGTACGCCGAGGACGTAACGAAGATCTACGAATTCCTGAAGGCGCGTGGCATCCGCACCTATATGTGGGGCGAAAAGCTTCTGAACGCCATCTGGCGCGGGCATCGCATCGGCGGTGCGGGTCACGGTAAGGGTGAGGCGCGCGTCCCCTCTCTCTGGCCCTGCCGCGATCTTCTCCCCCGTGACATTACCTATCTGCACTGGTACTGGAAGTTCAACGACGAATACGACAATATTTATCACGAGCGCGGCATGCGCGTCCTCTTCGGTAATCTGAACGCGATGGCGCTTGAGCATTGGAACAAGCGTACGGCGCGCGGCATCCGCGGCGGCTACGTTTCCAACTGGGGCTCGTTCGGGAAGGAGTATATGCAGAGAAACCTGCAGTACCTCTCGCTTCTTTCGGCCGCCTACGCCTTCTTCTCGGAGGATTACGAGGCCACCTCGCAGTTTGACCTTTTGCGCCACTGCTTTGAGGAGGGGTATCGCTGTGCCCTTTCCTGCACGGCACATCCGATCGAGGTCACCCACACCACCGCCCACTCGATCCCCTTTGAGCTTGCGTGGGACGGCATCTTTATCACCGACGAGAAATACCTCCTCGGCTCTTACGAGATCAGCTACACCGACGGTACGGTGGCCACCCTGCCCGTGCGCTACGGCTCGCACATCGGCTGTGCCACCCAGATGAAAACGCTGGGCAACAGCGAGTTCCTCCAGCTTCTTTACGGTGTACTGCCGATGATGCAGGACGGCCGCTATGTCTACCGCACGGCATATGAGGATCCGCATCCCGAAAAGGCGGTTGCCGCAGTGCGCTACCTGCCTGCCGCAGGCCGCGAGGAGATCGCGGTGGAGCTTCTTGGATTTTCGCGCATTCCCTCTGCCGATATCCATGCGCACGTGGCCCCCTGCACCGACACCAGCTTCAGCGATGATGTGATGGGCCTGCAGGAGTAAGAAAGCGAGAGAGAAGATGGAAAACGTAAAGCTTGAAAATATCACCCTCCCCATTGCCGTATCCATCCGCGTGGATGACGTGGGATGGTTTGAGGGGGCGGACTGGCGCACAAGAGGGCTTCCGTCCCACTCGGGGCTTCCGCGCCGCCACGACCCGCGCGACGTGCAGGTGCTTGCCAAGATCGGAAAGGGGCTTGGCACTAAGGTGCTTTGCAATCTTGTGCTGGGTGACTGGGATATCAAAAACCGCTTGCGCGGTGTCCCGCATGAGACCTGGGACGAGGCGGGCTGGGATGCCGCCAAGGTGATCGAGAAAAACCGTGCCTTCTTTGACGAGACCTTCGATGCTTTGCAAAGCGAGCATCTGGAGTACGGCCTGCACGGCCTTCAGCACGGTTACTTTGTCGATGGCAAGCTTCACGACGAGAA
>JAGBZZ010000192.1 GCA_017652965.1 Clostridia bacterium
CGCGACGTTTCCTTTTCTGTCAATGAGGGGGATCGCCTGGGGATCATCGGCTCTAACGGTGCCGGAAAAACCTCACTGCTGCGCGTTCTGACCGGTGAATACGAGGCGGACAGCGGCAGTGTCTTCATCGCGCGGGACTGCACGGTGGGATACCTTTCGCAGAATACGGCACTGACGGCACGCACCGACAGGACCACACTTTTTTCCTATCTGCTTGAGGCCTTTGACGACGTTTTGGCCATTGAGGAGAGCATCCTTTCGCTGGAGGCCGAGCTTGCCGCCACCCCCACGGGTGATGCCGCGCGGATCGCCGCGCTTTCAGCCGCCCTGGAGGATGCCCACCGCCGCTACCGTGAGGAGGAGGGGGCAACCGTGCGCGGGCGCTGCCGCGCGATCCTTTTGCGGATGGGCTTTTCGGAGGAGGAGATCGAGAGGCCGATCTCGACCCTTTCCGGGGGGCAGGCCACGCGGCTTGTCCTTTCCCGCCTTGTGGCCGAGGAGCCGGATATCCTGCTTCTTGACGAGCCGACCAACCACCTGGATGCCGATGCGCTTGCCTGGCTTGAGGAATTCCTGGCCGCCTACAAAAAGACGGTGATCGTCGTCTCGCATGACCGCTATTTCCTTGACCGCGTCACCAACAAGACGCTTCTTATCCTGCGCGGAGAGGGTCGCCTTTTCCCCGGGAATTACAGCAAGTACCGCCTGCTGGTTGCCGAGGAAGAGGCCTCACAGACCCGCCGCTACAAGGAGCAGCAGAAGGAGATCGCCCGTATTGAGGCCAACATTGCCTTTCAGCGGCGCTGTGGGCAGGCACACAACTTTGTTACCATCCGTGCCAAGCAAAAGCAGCTTGACCGCATTGACCGCGTGGAGGCCGTCAAGGGGCCCGAGAAGTCGATCCGCCTTGCCTTTTCGGGCGAGCAATCGGGCGAGGAGGTGCTGACCGTACGCAAGCTTTCCTTTGCCTATCCCAGTGCCGCCCCGCTCTTCTCGGATCTCTCCTTTTCTGTCCGACGGGGGGAGCGTATCCTGTTTTTGGGGAATAACGGGTGCGGGAAATCCACCCTACTACGCCTTTTGTGCGGGCTTTTGGATCGCACTGCGGGGCGGATCGATTTCGGCTATCACGTCGAGATCGGCTACTATGACCAGGAAAACCGCCGCCTTTCCGAGGAGAACACCGTGCTTGAGGAGCTGGCGGCCAGCTACCCCGCCATGACGAACACCGAGCTCCGCTCGGCGCTGGCACGCTTCCTCTTTGATGCCGATGACGTGGCCAAGCGCGTGCATGATCTTTCGGGTGGGGAGCGGGCAAGGCTGACGCTTTGCAAGCTGATCCTGCGGAGTGTGAATCTTCTGATCCTCGACGAGCCGACCAACCACCTGGATATTGCCTCACGCGAGGCACTGGAGGAGGCGCTGGACGGCTTCCCGGGGACGATACTGGCCGTCTCGCACGACCGCTATTTCATAGACCGGGTGGCAAGCCGCATCATTGAGCTTTCGCCCGCCGGCATGCAGGACTATCCCCTGTCCGAAAGCGAGAACCCCTACGTCACCTACCTTGCCCTGCGGGCGGCTTCGGCCGAGGAAGCCCCCAAAACCGAGGTCCTGCAGGATACCGAAAAGGAGAATCGCCGCGAGGAATACGAGGCGAGAAAGCGTGAGGCCGCACGCCGCCGCGGAGACGAGCGGAGGCTGGAGGCGGCACGCCGCCGCGTACCCGAGATCGAGGCGCGGCTGGACGCCATCAAGACCGAGCTTTTCGGGGATGCGGCCTCCGACTACGTGCGGGCGGCCGAGCTTGAAGCCGAAAGGGAGGCCTTGGAGGAGGAGCTGCTTGGGCTTTACGAGCTGATCCTTTAATCGGGCACCGATACGCCCGCCCCCTCAATAAGAAGCTCCTGCCCCTCATAGAGGGCACTGTAGCAATCCCCCACCCCGCTGACAAGATAGCGCACCCCCGCCACGTGCAGATAGCGCGCACGGGCATACCGATAGTCGGTTAGCGGGCGCTCAAAGGCATCCTCCGAGTGGGCGGCCACAAGCGGCACGCCCTCGCCGTCTATACCGACCACAAGCAGGGAGTGGTAGAAGTCCCCCTCGGCGCGACCAAGCTGGATCACGTCGCCGATGAGGATCTCCTCTGCCGTCACCTCCCGCCCAAAGGGGCCCACCCCCTCGTTACCTACAAGGAAATTCCGAAAATACTCTACCCCCGTAAAGGCGGGGGCACGGTCATCGGGCGAGAGATAATACCACCCGAAGACCGGTGTAAAATTCATGCGGCATCCCCCCGCGTACACACACTGAGACACAAAATTTGTGCAATCGCCGCCCAGGGCATCAAAGTCTGCAAACAGCCGATTTCGCCCAAGGGCCCACCGCGCCGCATAGGCACGGGCGCGATCGCGCTGATAGTTCCCTGTTACCAGCATCGCATCCACCCCTTTCCTTACAAGGCTATGCGGCTTGCTGTCTTCGGGACACCACACATATCTGCCGCCAAGCGGCCAAAGGAGACTTTCATGGATATCAAGGATATTTCGCTGGCACCTGCCGGCCACCAGAAGATCGATTGGGTCAAGGATTACATGCCCGTGCTTTCGGATATTGCGCGGGATTTCCGCAAGACGCGCCCCTTTGCCGGGCTTCGGATCGCTATGTCGATCCATCTTGAGGCCAAGACGGCCTATCTTGCCACCGTCCTGCGGGATGGGGGTGCCGAGGTCTATGCCACCGGGTGCAACCCGCTTTCGACCCAGGATGACGTGGCGGCCGCCCTTGCCGAGCGCGGGGTGGAGGTCTTTGCCCGCCACGGGGTGAACGAGGAGGAATACAAGGCGCATCTGCTTTCGGTGCTTGCCTGCCACCCGCACCTGATGATCGACGATGGCGGTGACCTGACCTCCCTGCTTCACGGTGAGGCCAAAGAATACGGCGACTGCCTGATCGGCGGTGCGGAGGAGACCACCACCGGCATCCACCGCCTTCTGGCACGTGAGGCCGCAGGCGGCCTCAGATTTCCGATGGTGGACGTCAACGATGCCGACTGCAAGCATCTGTTTGACAACCGCTACGGCACCGGGCAATCCACCTTTGACGGGATCATGAATACCACCAACCTGATCATTGCGGGTAAGACGGTGGTCATTGCCGGCTACGGCTGGTGCGGCAAGGGCGCGGCGATGCGTGCCAAGGGGCTTGGCGCCAAGGTCATTGTCACCGAGATCGACCCCGTGAAGGCGATCGAGGCGGCCATGGACGGCTTTGACGTCCGCCCGATGAGCGAGGCGGCCGCCCTTGGGGATCTGTTTATTACGCTGACGGGATGCCGCGACGTGATCCGAAAGGAGCATTTCGCCGTGATGAAGAACGGGGTCCTGCTTTCCAACGCCGGCCACTTTGACGTGGAGATCGACAAGGTTGCCCTTACAGAGGAGGCCGTGCGGGTGTGGGAGCGCAAGCCAAATATTGCGGGCTACGAGATGCCCGACGGACGGATCTTAAACCTTTTGGCCGAGGGGCGGCTTGTCAACCTGGCGGCCGGCAACGGCCACCCCGCCGAGATCATGGATATGAGCTTTGCCATCCAGGCCAAGAGCCTTGAATTCCTCTTTAAGAACAAGGACACCCTGACCGCACGCGTGTACCGTGTGCCCGCCGAGATCGACCGTGAGGTTGCCGCGCGCAAGCTTCACGGAATGGGGCTTAGCATTGATGTCCTCTCCGAAGAGCAACAGGCCTACCTCGCCGCTTGTGAATACGAAAAAAAGCGCCGAACGGCGCTTTTTTCTTTTATTACAACGAAAAGAAACATCATGATACCGTGTTTTTCTTTTTGAGAAAAATAAATGATGAGCTACAGAGTAGTAGCCTCCGAGTCGCTCGCGGTAGGCAATGA
>JAGBZZ010000193.1 GCA_017652965.1 Clostridia bacterium
GATTGCGACACAGGACGACTATATGCCAGGACAGGAAACGGTCCCCGACCAAGGTCAGAGGCGCGCGCGCTACGAAGGGTCTCGCGCTTTTTATGCCCGCGAGAGGTGCGAGGGGTTAGTCGAAGTCCGGATACACCGCATCAAACCAATCCTCATACGGGAACTCGTAGGTCGGACCGGCCTTGGTGTAGTCCACCTTGCGCAGAGCGGCGAGGGCCTCCTCGCTCGGGGTGAGGGCCGGATCATCGACCCCCGCATCGGCGATGTAGCTCCACACGTCCGCGGGGACTGTGTAGTCAAAGTCATAGCGGAGGAAGGGGAGGAGCTCGTCGGTATCGTAATGCATGAAGTTCGCGGTCTTGTACGAGGTCGCCACGTACCCACGGTAGCGGTTTGCCTCGGGATCATCGGTGATGATGTAGCGGCGGTCGACCTCCCCGGTCGACACGTACTTTCCGCCCTCCGATCGATAGATCGGCGTGCCGCCAAAGATCACGTTGTCGGTCACCACGCTGTACTGCGGGGCACGGCGCGAGCGCTCCATCGCGGCGACCTCCTCATAGGTGAGGGTCACCGAGCCGTCGGCATTCCGCTCGGCAACGTGAGCCTCCTCGGTGCGCAGATAGGTGTCATTCCCCACCTTTTCGAGGTAGGAGTACTGTGGGATCAGAAGCTCTGCCTCGGCAGGAAGACCCGTATAGGTGTAGGTCTTTCCGGTCAGGTACCAGGGCATATAGAAGTACTTCGGATGATAGTCCTCCGTACCGGCGGACGTTGCCTCATAGAGTGAGAGGATCAGCTGCGTACCGCACAGTGTATTGGCATACTCAGGGGCGCGGCGGAACCAGGACGCAAGGTTACCGTTCGTAATGTAATTCTGCACCTCTTTCGTCTTGTTGCCGACCCACCAGTGTCCGGCCAGCGACTGGGACAGCATCGGCTGACTCCCAAGCTTCACCTTTCCATCGGTATCGATGACTGTAAAGTCAAGCTGCTTGTTGCCCTCATAGTCCACCGGCTGATAGCGGGCGGCCGCACCGCCTGCCGAATACTGATCACCAAAATAGTAGTAGAAGAGGGCCGACTCCCCAAAGGAGTCCCCCTTGGAGGGATCCTGGAAGATCGTGTTGTCGCTCTCGATCGAGGAATTCGAGCCGGCGGCCAGCACCTCGCCCGGCGTACGGAGGAAGGTCAGGTTGCCGTAGCACACGTTCCCCCAGCCCGAGGAGGAATACCAGGCCTTGTTGGTATTCGAGCGAGAGTGAATGGTGGAAACGATGTTGTAGTACATATAGTTGCCGCTCCCTTGCCCGTCATTGTAGACGGCTTGGTGGGTGGCATTGAACATATGGATGAGGTTATAGCGGTAATGGTTGCCGCGGCTGAACGCCCCGCCCGAGTAGATCATACCGCCGTCGGTGACGTCCTTGCTCCCGCCCTCAAAGCGGTTGTATTCGAGGATGCATTCCACGGCGTTGCTCCCGTGTGCGGTGGTATTATTAAAGTAGTTGTGCGACACCACCATCCGACAGCCACCCCACGAGAGCGCCACCTGGGTCAGGGGCATCGGATCGTGGAAGACGCAGTTCTGCACCACGTTGTTCGTGGGGGTCAGGGACAGCGAGGACTGCGAGCCGCTGAAGGCCACAAGGCCGGAGCCGCCCCGTGAGAAGTCGGAATACAGGATCGCTGTGTTTCTGCAGTCGTTGAAGGAGGCGTTGTAGAGGGCGGTATTGCGGAAGGTGCAATTCTGGATGATGATATCCGAGGATTTGTTCGCGTGCAGGCCACGCTGGTTGACCCCATCGATCGTCAGACCGTCAAGGACGATGTGCGAGGTGTTCTCGATCATAATGAGGTGGTAAAGGCTAGAGGCCGACATCGTCACCCGGCTCTGCGACAGGGTCTCGTGGTCTTCCTCCGGATACAGGAACAGGCACCCGCTCTCCTTGTCATAGAACCACTCGCCGGGGGCATCGAGCGCCTCGGCGGCATTGAAGAGATAGAAGGTGTTGCGCCCTGCGGCCGAGTTGGCCGAATGCTTGGCGCCAAAGGAGTTCGGCTGGATCGACTTCAAGGAGTACTTGCCGTCCCCCTTCGGATACCCAACGTACGGGGTCTCACCGGACCCCGGTACCCACGCGCTCCCATCGGCGTTGTGAGCCCAGGCCTGCCCCTCGGTCTCAAGGGCTAGGTTATAATAGGCAAACTCCCAGCCCTCAAAGGTGGAGCCGTAGTACCAGATATCACCCGTATTGACCCAGTTTGTGATCTCCTGACCGCGCTCATCCTCGGTGGGAATGCGGATCTCCCATCCGACGATCCAGGTCTTCGGGTCCTTTCCGGCGGCGGTCGCACGCTCGACCCACGGCCAGTACAGGTTCGACCCATCGCGCGAGGTGACGGTGCCCGAATCGTACACGCTTGTAAAGTACAACAGCTCATACGGATCGATCGTCTTATTCGGATACTGGGCAAGGGTGTATTCCTCCCCGTCCACAAAGAGGGAGGGGGCACCGGTTTCCTTGGTGATCTTCGGGATATCGGCCTCGGTCCAGCCCTGCTCTGCAAGGGTCGTGTAAACGATATTGTCACGCGCCGTCTCGGGGATGCGGTCATACAGCTCTCCGTTTTCGGCGGGGTCCAGGTAATGCCATTTGCCATCCGAGGTATCGACCGTGCGGTTGGAGGTCAGGACGACCTCCTCGTCCTCATAGGCCTTGAGGAAGAAGGGGAGCTCGGCCGTGCTCTTGATCGTGGCATCCAGCTTCAGGGTATTTTCAAGCGTGTAGGTCCCCTCCCGCAAAAAGATCACGCCGCTCCCCGACTCGCGGATGCGCGAGAGGGCCTCAGTGATCGTGGCAAGCGGGGACTCCTTCGTGCCGTCGTTGCTGTCGACCCCACCCGGTGCAACGTACACGGCAGTCGCCGCGGACATCGGATAGGCGGAAAGGCTGACAGGCTCCACGACCGTCACCTCCTCGGGCAGCTCGGCCTTGGCGGCAAAGAAGCGGTCCATCACCGTCTCTGCCGAGTAGATCGGGTCATACTTACCGCTCATATCGGCCAGCGTTGCCGGCAGGTTCAGCGTGTAGAAGGTACGGGGCGCGGCAGGGCCGGTCACAGCGGTGGGATAGGCGATCTCCAGGGTCGCCCCCTCGCCAGCAAAGCGCGAGGCAAAGGCAACGGTGGCCTCGCAGGCGGCCGCCGAATCGGTCCCGTACAGGGCAAGCGAGCCGTCGCGCCATTCAATGCGGTACTCCCCCGCCGTCGGGGCGGTCATACCGGAGGCACGGCCACCGATGTAGATCTTGTGGGCCGAGGCGGTATCGCGCTCCATCACGGTCGGCAGATAGAAGCCGGTGGCATCGGCAATACGGTCGCGCAGATAGCCGGCCATCGCCGCGTTACGCGTATCCCGCACGATCACAAACTCCGAGATCGGCACGCCGCCAAGGGTCGCGTTCTCATACGGATAGGAGGCCCGGACAAGGTCGGGGGCTCCGGGGGCATAGACCGCCCCGTCATGCAGGTAGGTCTCACAGAATTTTTCGAGAGCCTGCACGGTCATCTTCTCGGTCCCGCCCGCGATCACGAGGCGGCCGTTTTCAAAGTAGATGCCGCTCTCATCGCGGCGCAGGCCCTGGCTACGGCTTTCCGGACGGTTTGTGATACCGATGAGGATTTCCCTCGTGCCGGTCGGGGCGGACGTGCCCACCGGCAAAAAGTCATCCTTCACCGAAAGGGTCACCCCCGTCTCCTTACGGATGGCCTCCCGCAGGGCGAGGATGGCACGGAACAGCTCGGTACCGGGCTCATACGGATATACGATGGTATAGGAGGAAAGCTCAGCAAGCGCCTGCGGCTCGGCCGCGGGGGGCGTGGTCCCTCCCTTATCACCGCAGGAGGAAAGAAGCAGCACCGGCAGAAGCACCAGCGCCAAAAGCAGGATCACACGCTTTTTCATGGTCTGTCTCCTTCAGTCAAAATTCCCTCTCGGGGCGGAAGCTTCTCTTCCGTATTTTCATAGTAACACATCCTCTCCCGGTTGTCAATCTTTTTTTATGGAACCGCCCCTTGGAGGGCTACCTATGCCCGCTTTTGCGAAACGTCTTTGCAAAGTGTTGTGCTTTGCTAAAAGCCATCGTGATAACTCCCCGCAAGATCCTCGGGGCGTTTCCTGTCCTGGCATATAGTCGTCCTGTGTCGCAATCACAGATTGCTTCGGGGACTCCTTATGCCTGGGACTTCGCTTCGAGAAAAGGCCACACCGTGGCCTTTTCTTCTTGCTCACCCCCGGAGGGAGGCAACCATACGCCTTTGCTTTCGGAGAAAGCCACGGCTACCTGTTAGAGGGAAGAAATTACCGAAAAGCTTCTATATTTACA
>JAGBZZ010000194.1 GCA_017652965.1 Clostridia bacterium
ATATGAACCCGCGAGATAACCCAATCCAACTACACAAGCGAAACCCCGATGATGACGATCATCGGGGCTTTTGCGTTATAGGCACAGTGATTGGAATGATAGAGAGAAAAGGTAAAAAGAGCGCGACACACAGGGCTTTTGCGCCTTTCGGTGGTCTGCTTTCGCATCGTCCTCGTAAATATCAATGGAGTCAATTCTCAGCCGAGAACATAGAATAATCCCAGAAAAAGAGTCGGGGGGATGAAGCTTCTACTGTTGCTTCGCATTCTTTTTTCTGTAAACCGACGGTGAAACGCCATAGAACCTTTTGAAGCACCGCAAAAAGTGGGACAAATTTCCGTAGCCGCAGACCTCGCCGATATGGGTGATGCTATCCTTTGTTTCAAGCAAAAGCATTGCCGCGCGACGCAGGCGCACGTTGCAGAGATGCTCTACAAAGGTGATCCCGATATTCTTTTTGAATACCGCCGACAGATATTGAGGAGAGACAAACAGCTCCCTCGCCACCGAGGGCAGAGATATCTTTTCTCCCAGTCTTCGGTTGATGATCTGCAGTGCCCGTTTCGATAGCTCGCATCCTCCCGCCTTCGACGGCATAACCGGCAGGCCCTTGCCCGATAGCGCAAGAAGCGCCGCGTGCACCAGCACAGAGCGGTAAGCGCAGGGCTCGGCAGCCTCGGCGATTTCGCCAAACAGCTTATAGATAAAATCGTTTTCCGAGATCGCTTGCAGGATCAAGGAGGAGCCGATCCGCTCACCAACCAAAAAAGGATCGGCCTCGAACGCAATTTTTATAAACCTCGCGGTTGCGCCCTCGGGCACCTCGATCCTATGAAAATCCGAGGGGATGACCAAAACGACCGTAGGGCTATTGATCGTAAAGGGACTGCCGTTGATCGTGATGACGCCGTCAAAGCGATCGTAAAGGGTCATTTCATAATAGGAGTGCATATGCGTGTGGTAAGAAAAAACGTCGGCCACGCTGACGGCGATCCCCTCTCCGATCTTATGTATGATAGGTATTTTGTCTTTTTCCATTTTCTCGTCCCCGCCTTAAAAAATGCAAAATGGCACAGAGTTCACGCTTTGTCTACGAGCATTTTTATTCTATCATTCTCTGCAAAAAAAGTCAAGAGAACAAAGGTCCAAAGGGTAACGGCAGTCGGATTTTGCGTTCCCCACTCGGGGGCTACGGTCTTACAGCGGCTTTTCTTTCGGCATATATGAAAAAATGCAAGCTTTTTACTAAAAAAGCGCAAGAAAGCAGACGGGATCATCTTGTACAATAAAGGTATAAGTCTAACGAAAAAGAGGGTATGGCTGTGGAGAGAATATCGTCTTCCTTTTTTACAGGGATCAATTATTGGGGCTCAAGGGATGCCATCAATATGTGGGAAAATTACGATGAAGGGTCGATCGAGCGGGATATGGAGCTTCTGGCTTCTGCCGGCATCACACATCTGCGTGTGTTCCCTCTTTGGCCTGTGTTTCAGCCGCTAAGCGCGCTCTATGGACCTGCCGAGGTATACGAATATGCCTTCGGTGAGGAGCCGCTCCCCGATACGGCGGCGGGGCGTGCGGGCGTCAGCGAGGAGGCGTGCCAAAAATTCGGATCCTTCTGCCGCTTGGCAAAAAAGCACGGGATGCGCCTGATCGTTGCGCTGATCACGGGGCATATGTCCTTCCGCACCTATGCGCCCCCCGCCTTTTTGGGGAGGTCGCTGCTCAGTGACCCCACCGTGATCAAATGGCAGCTGCGGTTTGTCAAATACTTCGTATCAAGATTCAGGGACGAGAGCGCCATTATCGGATGGGATCTTGGGAACGAGACCGCCAATATGCCATCGCTGGTAGGGAAGAACCCCGAGACCTTTTACGTATGGGCCGCCACGATCGCCGATGCCATCCGCGCGGCAGACGGGACGCGCCCCGTCATCTCGGGGCTTGACAAGGTGTCGGTGGAGAGCCATCCCGCCAGCTTCAAAACGGTTGGCGAGATCTGCGATATCAACACGGTTCATCCCTATAACATCTTCAGTACACCGTCGGATCCCTTGAATACGATGAAGCCGATCTTAGATCTCCCCTTTTCCTGCCGCCTCTCCGAGGACATCTCGGGCATTCCCACCTTTGTGCAGGAATTCGGCGCGATCGGCTATATGAATTGCTCGAGGAAGACCGAGGCGGATTTTTACCGCGCCGCACTTTTCACGGCGCTTGCCCACGGCGGCTACGGCGTGATGTGGTGGTGCGCCTTCGATCAGGGGCATCTCGACTATGCCCCCTACCGCTGGAATACCATCGGCAGCGACTACGGCTTTTTTGACGGGGGGCTGAATGCCAAGCCGATCGTGGAGGAATATCTGCGGTTTATGGAGGTGGTTGCCTCCCTCCCGCATAAGACTCTGCCGCCGCAC
>JAGBZZ010000195.1 GCA_017652965.1 Clostridia bacterium
GGCATAATATATATTCACCAGCGTCTCATAGTTCATGGTGACGGTACGCATCTGGTTGTAGCTGGAGGGGAGCAGCTGGATCATATCGTGCCAGTCGGCTCTTTCCTTGGTCTCCACAAACCGCAGGCGGCTCTCCTCAAGACAGGCGATCACCGCATCCAGGCAGGCAAGCGCACGGGGGGACATTCTGTCATGGCTGAAGTCCTCACGCTCAAAGGGCTTGGCGTGGATCTTGTGCATCGTGGAGCAGGAGTTAGCCACCGTGGCCACCTTGTAGGTATCAAACTCCTTCCACCAGTAAAGCGGAGCGGTGATATCCATCGACACAAAGATCTGGCGCAGATATTTTCTGTGGTCACTGCCGGATACCGACAGGCGATGGCAAAGGTCAAGATCGGCCTCACCGACGACAAAGCATCCCTTTTCGTCATAATAGCTGTCGGATTTTGCCCAGCTGTTCATCGGATTGCGTGCCCCACGTATAGCGTTTTCCATATTCATAACCGCGACGCGCTCAACAGTGATCATCCCAGATCCCTCCTCTATAAGCTGAAGATAGTATTGCTCTAATATAATACTATATCATAAATATCGGCGGCTTGTCAACAAAGCTCACACATTTTTCACGAAAAAGGGGGTTCTGCCCTCCGGGTTGACCGTCGGGCACCCCCAAAAGGACACAAAAAAGAGCCTTTGGCAGTCCAAAAGCTCTTTTTTATCAGTTTTCATAGGGGGTTAAGGTCCCAAGCTGCTTTTCCACATAGGAAGGATCGGTGGCACCGCTGACGCGCTCAAAGGAAAGTGTGATCCCCTCTGTGCGCTTTTCAAGCTTGGTGAAGGGCTCGGTATAGTCAAAGGCGGCCTTCGAGTAGCCAAGACGGTCACGGGTCACACCCAGGCGATCGATGCCACCCTCCACCTCGCCCACCGTGACCCCATGCAGGATCACGTACGCAATACGGGAGGACTCCTCACCGTACTCAAAGGAAAGCGAGATCTGCCTGACGTAGGCAGGGCCGTCGGCCGTCTTATGCACGTAATAGCCGGTGCCGTCACCGCTTATCACCAGGTAATCGGTGTAAAGATAGCCCTCGCCCGCTACATAGTCACGGGTAGGGGGCGTATAGCCCTCACGCCGCTCGTGCGCGGGGGTCACGGTGTAATCTACAAGGCGGTAGGTTCCCTTCACCCGCCGCATCGGCTGCGGGGAGACCACGTAACAGCCGGAAAGGACGGCAAGCAGTGCCGCCAAGAGAAGCAGGGCCAGGGCACGCCTGCATACTGTTTTCATTTCTTTTTTGACACCTCCTGTCAAAAGTATCGGTCAAATTGCGCACGGTGTATGCGCTTTTTGTCAAAATTGTAAAGTTTCTTTCACAAAATATAGTTCTCGGTGTGCCGCAGGATCTGCCGCGGCAAGGATCCCCGGGCATTATTTTTTCCAAAAGGCAAAGGCAGAAAACGACTGCTTTTTGATAGAGAAAAAGAAGATCACCGCCAGCAAAACGGCCGAGCCGAGCGCGATCCCCACGACGGTCCCCTTGCCAAGCCCCGCATGCAGGGGGGCCTCCTCGGGGGTGGCAGCTCTGGCACCCTCGGCCACGCCTTGCCCGGCGGGGTCTGCCTCCGCGAGGGCGGCCTCGGTTACGGGGGCGGCCTGCCCCTCGCCGTATGCGGCGTGCGCACTTATCGGCAGCCCGCAAAAAAGCAAGACAAGCGAAAGGGTCAAAAGGCAGACCCCCAAAGCCCTCACACCGTATTTCAGATCCTTCATTTCCGCATCCTCCCGCCGGGCACGTGTGCTTTTTGCAGGTGGAGCGTGCTTTTCATAAAATCTGCCATACCAACCCACGGGGCGTACCCTTCTTTGATATAGTATAGCAGATCCTCTCACTGTCGGATAGGAAAAAAATCTGTTTTTTTAAGCAAATCCTTTGCACGCTTTCCTTCTCTTTTAGGCATCCTTACAGGATCACGGCAAGCTCGCGCTTGTTCATAAGCCCGGTCTTATTCAGAATGCGCGTGATGGCGTGGCTGACGGTAGACTCGGAAATATACAGCATCGCGGCGATCTCCTTGTTGGTATAGCCAAAGGCGCATAGCTTTACGATCTGCCGCTCGGTGGGGCCAAGGTCGGCCACCACACCCACCCGCTCACGCACCCGCCCGGAAAGCCGTGCCCAGCCCACGCGGTATTGGCTATCCAGGATGCGCACCGCCTCGGCGGCGGCCTCGTCCAGGCGCGCGATCCGCTGTAAAAGCAGCTCCTCAAAATGCCGCAGTGTCTCGGCCAGAAAGCCGTACATCCCGTCGGCCAGGGCAAGGCTGACGGCCTTGTCGATATGCAGGATCGCCCTCTCGCGCTCGCCCGCATTGTAGTAGGCAACGGCGCAGGACATCCGCAGATACATCTCGGGCAGCACCGTCCCGTCCAGCACCGCCTGCGAGATCATCGGCTCCACCACCCGCGGGAGGATGCGCATCAGGGCAAGCCCCGTGATCCCCTCCAGCTTTTCCTGCTTGGTGGCAATGGCATAGGCGGTCCTGTAGAGGTGCTTGACGTAAAACACCTTGGCAGCGGGGTGTGCATCCCCGGGAAGTGCCTCAAAATTCCCGGAGCCAAACCACTCGGGATAGTCCTTATTGTCATAGACCGAGCTATCGATGATCGCCAGCGAAAGCGACACAAGCTCTCGGTCGTGCGCGTCCTTGCAGGGGGCCTCGCAGATGTGCTTTTTCGCCTCCTGCCAAAGCGAAAGGTCGCCGCGCCAGATGGCGCACTGTGCCAAAAGCATCCCCCCGCCGAGAATGGCGTAAAAGCCCGAATGTGCCGAAAGAAAGTAGCGTGCCCGCTCGTACACCTTTTCGATCTCGCCACGGCGGTAGGCGATCTGCGCTTCAAACAGGGCGTGCGCCTCCGGCTGGTCGGCCAGCATCGCGGCCGAGGCATCGGCACCCCCTGCCCTGTTGTAAAGATCGGTCATGTCCAAAAAGGGGGATTTGCGCGGCATGGGCAGGTGCGGCGCGGCCGTCTTTTTTCTGGCATTCGGCAAAAGCGCCGTCCTTGGGATGCGCCACACAGGGCCAAAGCGGTGCGCCCCCATAATACGCCCGTGGCCGCAAAGGTACTGCACGCGCCGTGCCGATACCCCCCATTTTTCGGCCGCCTCACTAACCGTCATATAGTCCATCCCATCGTTCCTCCATCCTAGGGTCGGGCAGGCGCTTTGTTCGCACGCGCGAACATTAAGATCGCCCAAAAGGTTCGCACGCGCGAACCTTCACCCTATTATACACCACCCCTCCCCCGCCTGTCAAGAAAATTCGGACAAGAAAAAAGGGGGGGTCGGACGGCTTGCAAGGCCCGCCCCGACCACCCCCACTCGCTATCGCGAGCGGCCGAAGGGTGGGGGGCGGTTTCCCTTTTCCCGGGGGCGGCTTGGGGGCGAAAGGCCAAAAAATTTTTTGAAATTTCCTCTTGACTTTTGAATTTCGCGGTGCTATACTGTTGCCAACGGGAAACGCTCGTACCCTGTTCGGTCGATACGTGCAAAGTGTTTTTTCCCCGCCTATATTTTTGGTCTTTTCTCACCTCCTCGCCCCGAAATAGCGGGCATGCGCAGTCCGGTACTTTGGGATGAAGCGATGAGAAACGGCGCAAATCCATAGGCGGTGAAATGCCGCTTTGAACTTATCGGTTGATTTGTATAAAGCATCTGTTTCTCGGATCGACTGCGGCCCTCCTCCATGATTTCATCCAATGCAACAAACGATGCGCGGTTTGTTGCATGGGGATGCAATGGTGGGTGAAGATCGCTCGACCTGAGAAATGTATGTTTTGTACGAATCAATCGGACTCCATATGAGTGCCCGTCGAGCACCCGGAATATACCGGGAGGCTACCGATGGGCTTTTGTTTTCCCGAAAAACAACATTTATTTTTTCGGAGGAATGAACTTTATGAATTACCTTAACGATCTCGATTGTTACCACATCTTTGACACAAAGCCCATCGAGGAAACCATCGGCTACACCTTTCAGAACAAGGCGCTTCTGCGCCAGGCCTTCACGCGCCGCTCGCATACCGAGGAAAATGGCGGAGGAAACAACGAGCTGCTTGAATTTATCGGCGACAAGGTGCTGGACGTGACGGTGGTAAAGCTCCTTACCGATACGCTGGGCGAGATTACCGAGGCGGGGGAATACTGCGCCAAAAACGGCAATAACGAAGGTACGTATACCAAGATCAAGTCTAATCTTGTGGAGAGAAAATCGCTTTCCGCCAAAATGAAGCAGCTGGATCTTGCGCGCTTCTTGCGTATGGGACGCGGGGATACCCTGAACCGCGTGCAGGAGCAGGACAAGGTGCAGGAGGATCTGTTTGAGGCTATTATCGGCGCCGTTACCCTGGATAGCGGCTGGGATATGGCGCTGACCGCCGAGGTCGCCAAGCGGATGCTGGGCATGGAGCTTGATACGAGCGTTTCCACGCTTGAGGAAAACCCCATCAACCTTGTGCAGGATCTCATGCAGAAGAGCCTGGGCATCACCCCGGAATATCGGATCACCTATAATGAACGGACGGGCAATTTCGTTGCCTCGCTTATCGTTCCGCGTGCGGCCTTCGATTCGTACGCCGAAGATGATACCTTATGTGCCGAGTTTTCCGGGGAGGGATCCTCAAAAAGCGCGGCAAGAGCGGCGGCGGCGCATGAGGCGTGGGAGTATATCCGCGCTTTCGACGGATATGAGAGTGTCGCCCTCCTGCGTGTGAAGCCGCGCAGCTCGGCCGCCCCGCGCGAGGGTGCCGTATACGAGAACACGCCGTATGACGAAAGCGCATACGACAAGGAAAGGGCGATCAACCAATTGCAGGAACGGGCGCAAAAGGGATATATCGAAATGCCACAATACAGCTTTTTTATGATCGGCGAGGCGCATTGCCCCTTCTGGTACTGCACCTGTACGCTTCCGTCCAAGGGGCTGCACGTTATGCGCGGTAACCAGAGCAAAAAGGATGCAAAAAAGGAAGCGGCTTGCGCCATGCTGGCCGCGCTGGATGACTGACGCCGGGCAAGGCGCAGCACACTCGCATTTTTCCAAGAGGCAACGAAAAACCGACACGGGCTCACCCGTGTCGGTTTTTTTGCCGCAGACTCCTTCCACCGCAAATTTCAAAAGTCAAGAGGTTTTTCAAAAATTACGGCAAGACCGTGGTGACAGGCGCCGCTACGCGGCACTTCCTCGCTTCGCTCGGTCGCCCACCTGCTCTGCTTCGCAGACAGCTTCGGCGCCTACAGACAGACCAAAACAAAAAGCAGCCCAAAAGGCTGCTTTTTGTTGTGGTGCGGGTGACAGGACTTGAACCTGCACAACCTTGCGATCATAAGAACCTGAATCTTACGCGTCTGCCAATTCCGCCACACCCGCATAGTGGGCTTTCTCAAACCATAAGAGATTATAGCACATCTTACGGCGTTTGTCAAATGTTTTTTTGCTTTTTTGAAAAAAACTTTTTGTTTTTTCGAAAAAAGAGGCATTTCAGCCAAAAAAAGAGGGAGCCATCCGCAAAAGGACAGCCCCCACCGTCTGCCAAACCTACGATCAACCCTCTTTGGCGACGAAGTCGGCAACCGTCATGATGCCCTTGGCCAAGGCAAAGAAGCGATCGTTGTAGTTATCCACCGTCGAAAGGGCGACCTTAAGCAGATAACGGGCATTTTCCTCCGTGAAATCCGCCCCTCTGTAGGAGTCGGCCATCTTGAAAAGGATCTCGCCATCGCTGAAATCGTAATCAAACGCGCCGTCCACCATACCGTGGTTGGCAACACAGGTGGCCACGGCCCCCTCTACGCGCTTGTCCTCACCGAATTTGAAGGGCAGACCCGAGAAAAGACGCACAAGCTCACGCTCGGCATCTACGAAAAAGGTAATGCTCACGTCAATGTCATCGGTCGTAAAGCCGGTATCAATGCGCAGCTCGTTATCATCCTTGGAATACTTCAGGTTATCAGACTCCATCATGGAGATGATCGCGTTGTAAGCGGTCTTGGCGGCGTACATATTTGCCATGGGTAGCTCCTCCGTAAAAACAGTATTGGTCGGCCTGCGCCACATCCGGCTGCTGTCGACACATTCAGTATAGCATACCCTAAACGGCAAGTCAATAGTCCGGGGGAATTTTAGCGCGATAGCAAAAAATTTACAATTTATGGTTGAAAAAAGCTCTATATAGATATATAGTTATGATAATACAAATAGGGAGGATAGCATGCTCCGTTTAGAGAACATCACAAAGAATTATTACACCGCTACCGAGACGGTGGCCGCCCTGCGCGGCATCTCGCTTGCCTTCCGCAAGAACGAGTTTGTCTCGGTGCTTGGCCCCTCGGGCTGCGGCAAGACCACGCTTTTGAACCTGATCGGCGGGCTTGACTGCTACACAGGGGGTGACCTTTTCATCCGCGGCCGCTCCACGGCCGAATTCCGCGACCGCGACTGGGACGTTTACCGCAATCACCGCGTCGGCTTTATCTTCCAAAGCTATAACCTGATCCCGCATCAGACCATCCTGCAGAACGTAGAGCTGGCCCTGACCATTGCGGGCATCAGCCGTGAGGAGCGGGTACGCCGCGCCAAGGCAACGCTGGACCGCGTCGGGCTTGCGGGCATGTACGGCAAACGCCCGAACCAGCTGTCGGGCGGGCAGTGCCAGCGCGTGGCCATCGCACGGGCGCTGGTCAACGACCCCGAGATCCTTCTGGCGGACGAGCCGACAGGCGCGCTTGACACGGTCACCAGCGGGCAGATCATGGATCTTATCCGCGAGATCGCGGGCGAGCGGCTGGTCATTATGGTCACCCATAACCCCGAGCTTGCCGAAGAGTACTCCACCCGTATCATCCGCCTGCTTGACGGCCGGGTGATCGAGGATACGAACCCCTTTGCGGCCGAGGACGAGATCGCCGAGTGCGAGCAGCTTCTTGCCGAGGAGGCCGCCGCCGCCCGTGCCGAGGAGGAGGCGATGGTGGCCGCCGGGGACAGCGCGCGCGAGGTGAAAAAGGCCGCCAAGCGGCGGCGCGAGAAGGCCAAGATGTCCTTCTTCACCGCTTTCCGTCTGTCGGCGCGCAACCTGCTTTCCAAGCGCCGCCGCACCGCCCTTGTCGGGTTTGCGGGGTCGATCGGGATCATCGGCATCGCCATGGTTCTGGCGATCTCGGCCGGTATCCGCGGCTACGTGGCCTCGATGCAGGACGATATGCTTTCGGGCAACCCGATCGAGATCACGAAATCCACCTATGACCTCTCCGCCCTGACCTCCATGATGTCGTTTGACGACAAGCTGGATATTGTCAGAAATCCGAACAGCGTCTACGTCAACTCGCTGATCGAATACCTGGCAGAAACGGCCGAGACCATGGAAAACCTGATGATCCACAACGACCTCTCGGCCGATTATACCGACTATGTCCTCTCCATGCCGGAGGAATACCGTGCGGCCATCCTTGTCAACTGGGGCATGGATCTTTCGCACTCGATCTATACCTCCCAGATGCGCGCGGACGGCACGGTCGCCCGTCCCTCCATCACCGCGCTGACCGCCTCCTACACCTCGATGATCGAGGCGACCGAGTTCCGTGAATTTGCCTCTTACGCCACCTCGCTCGGTCAGCTGATGGCCGAGGCCCCCAACAACCGCGATTACATCCTTTCGCAATACGACGTGCTGGAGGGCAAGATCGCCGAGGAGCGGAACGAGGTGATGCTGGTCGTTTCGCCGAATACCGAGCTTACCGACATTGTGCTGGCCAAGCTTGGGTATTACACCGAGGAGGAGTTTCTGAACCTCGTCCGCAATGCGACCGACGACCCCCTGTATGACGAAAGCCTCCGCAAGCCCGAGTTTTCGTATGACGAGCTTGTGGGCAAGGAGATGACCTTCTACCCGAACGATGCCATCTACACGCAAAATCCCCTCTACGCCTCCTCCCCGCTTGGCTCGATGATCTATAACTACGCGGCCGACGTCACCGATATCCCGGCCGAGAAGGCCGAGGACGGCCTCACCCTGAAGGTCGTGGGTATCCTGCGGCCGAAGGACAGCATCTCCTTTGGATGCCTGACCTCCGGGCTTTACTACACCAAGGCCCTTTCGGACTATGCCCGCTCGGTCAACTATGATTCCGCCATTGCCTCCGCCCTGCGGGAAAGCGGGCAGGACGCCCTGACCGGGGGAGACGCCCAGCTGACGATGGAGACCCCGATGGGCAGCACCTCGATCCCCCTGCGCTTTGGCGTTTCGTTTGAATACGGCTATCTTGACCCCGCCACCGGCAACCGCGTGGACGGCGAGGTCGGATACGTGGGCGGCTCTATCTTCGCCTCGATGGATATGTCGGATATGATGGGCAGCATGATGGGCGGCGGCTCCGGCACAGGCTCGGGCGGTACGGCAGGCGGCGGAAGCGAGTCGACCTCCGGCATCTCCTTCCCGGATCCCTACAGCCTCTCCTCCCTGACCCTTGCGGCGCTTGGCGGTGCGGAAAAGCCCACCTCGTTTGCCATCTACCCGACCGACTTTGACAGTAAGGATCTTGTCACCGCCTGGCTGGACGTCTGGAACAGTGATGAGGACGTCACCCTGTCGGATGGGCGCATCCTGAAGGCGGCTGACCGCTCGCACGTCACCTATACCGACACCCTTTCCCTGATCATTGCCCTTATCAACTCGATGATCGACGTGGTTTCTACTGCGCTTATCTGCTTTACCTCGGTCTCTCTTGTGGTCTCCACCGTCATGATCGGTATCCTCACCTACGTTTCGGTGGTGGAGCGCATCAAGGAGATCGGCGTGATCCGTTCGCTTGGCGGGCGGAAGCGGGACGTGCGCCACCTCTTCAACGCCGAGACCTTTATCATCGGCTTCCTGGCAGGCCTTATCGGCGTTCTGATCACCGTGCTTCTCGCCCTCCTTCTGAACGTGATCATCAAGGTGCTGGCAGACGTAACCGTCACGGCCTATCTGCCGCTTGGCCAGGCCATCGCCCTTATCGCCCTTTCGGTGGGGCTTACCCTGATCTCGGGTCTGATCCCCGCTTCCGCGGCGGCCAACAAGGATCCGGTCAACGCCCTGCGCAGCGAGTAAAATGCGTAGCGAATAAAACAAAGCACCCCCCACGTACCGCAACGTAGGGGGTGTTTTTTGTCTCTTTTTCTTTATTACTGCAAAGTACGGTTGCCGAAGCTCTCCTTGATCTCTTGCCACTTATTGATCTTCGCGCCGAGGTCGGAGGCGAAGCCGGAGGAGAAGGTGTTACTGCCGGCGCTGATCGAGTTGTTCATAATGCTGAAGTAGGCCTCGGAGTCCAGCGCGGCGGCACAGTAGTTATCGTAGAGCATCGACATCGGCGAGCAGATGCCGTTGTGGATATAGTCGAGCATTTCGATGTGACCTGTGCCGATGCTGTTGTTCTTGAGCTTGAGGCCGTTCTCGAAGTACTGGTTAAAGAACTCCGAGCTGTCCTCGGTCATCATCTGGATAAAGGCTGAGGCGGCGGTGAACATTTCGGGATCAGCCGAGATCAGGATGCCGCCACAGCTGGCGTTATCCGATACAAGCGCA
>JAGBZZ010000196.1 GCA_017652965.1 Clostridia bacterium
CTTTCTCTTTTTTTTACGCCCGCTTTCGCTATCTGCTCTCCGCGTCAACCCCGCGTGTCATCTTGAGCGAGCAAAAAACCACAGTGCGGTGTTTTGCGAGTCGATCCCGACCTTAGGGAGGGCGGCGAGCACAAAGTGCCCGACGAGATCTCGCGGGATAACAACGCAAACAAGTAGTCCGTCCCAGATTACGCATGGGGCTAAAGCCCACAGCGCTTTTGCGGCATGCCGCAAAAGTTCGACTCGCGTAACCGCTCGCTCAGAATGACACGGGACGGGATGTTGCGGGGTATTCCCCTCCTTTTTACCCCTCTCAGTCCCAAAAAGCGGCGGTACTGTAGCCTCCCTCTGGGAGGGAGGGGGACCGCTTGCGGTGGAAGGAGACTGCGGAAGGAAAAGAAGCGAAGATGCAACGCCGAAGCGGTTTTTACATACGCCGGCTCCCCCCTTTAATTCCCCCCTCCCGGAGGGGGGGCTACATAGTGCGATCCCCCGTCACCGTGAGTTAAAAGCAAAGAACACCCTCTCCGCGCAAGCTAAAAAACACCACCAAAGAAAATTTCCTTGGTGGTGTTTGTGTTTCTTCGCTAAAGCGGCAGAGGAGATGCCGGTGCCTGTTTTCTTACCAGCGGAGCCTGGTCATATCGACCTCAAAGATCTCGCGGTGGCCGCGGGACATGGCGTCAAAGGAGACGCGGCTGCCGTCGTGGTTCCAGCGGACGTGCAAATCGGTCCTGGCCTCCTTGGTGCCGCCGGGGAGGTTGACCTCGGGCGAATCGGCATACGGGGAGTAGGTCTCAAGGAGCACCTCGGTGCGGTCGGTGGCGATCTCGTACAGATAGATCTGGCGGTAGCCGCCCTCCTTCGGGTAGCCATCCCCGATGATAAAGCGCCCGTCGGGCGAGATCGAGCAGTGGATATCGCCCCAGCGGCCGCAACGGGCGAGAAGCGAGTTGCCCTCGCCACCTACGATCTCATACTTACCCGTCCGCATATTGATACGCCAGACGGCGTTCGGCGATTCGGGGGTCGGGCGGGCATAGGCGATCATGTTTTCGTTATCCTCCCACCAGTAGTGCGACACCATCTCGTCAAAGACGAAATTGACGTTGCCGTGGATGTCACCGCCGAAGAGGACGGTCGTCCAGCGGCTCTTACCCGGGATGGGCTTGGCGTTCGGATCGGGGAAGGAGCGGTAAAGGAAGAGATAATGGTCACCGGCCGGGTTCAGGGTGATGTGGTTGACCACCATCTTGGTATTCTCGCGCCCCTCAAGAGGGAAGCGCTTGCCAAGCGTTTCACAGTCGAAAAGCTGGGTGGTCGTCCCCTTGTCGAAATCGCAAAGGAAAACACCGTCCTCGCGCGGTTGGGGAATATCAAAGTAGGGGTCCGGCAGGTTCGGATAGCCGTAGCCCGGGCGGAAATCCCAGATACGGCTGAAGTTGATGCCAAGGCCGTGCTTGCCGTCGGGCGATACCGTGCCGCAGGCCATCGAGGAGTAGTCCTTTTTGCCGGTGTCCAGGTTATGGCGCACCGTGCGGTAGCAGTTTGCCTCCTTATCGAGGACGTTGTAGAAGATCACGTTGCTCTTCCCATCCCGTTGATAGGTGGCAAGGATACCCTGCTGGAAGTTCCAGCAGGTGGTCTCAAACAGCTTTTCAAATTTCCCGTCCTCGATCCAGCCGAACTCCATGACGTCCTCGGGGCCGTTCAGCACCCCGTCAAAGGGCAGGCGCCCGGCAAGGTGACGGCGCTCGTCCGGGCTATAGGGCATCAGGTCATAATACCCGAAGAAGTAGTGCCTGCCGTCCTCGGGCGAGAGGCAACGCACGGGGGCTATCGCATTGCGTACCCCGTCAAAATCAAACGAAAAATCCATGATCCGCTCTCCTTTTATGTATCGTTTTGTTTACATATTCTCGGCGTTTTCGGCAAAGCCGTCGCGCGAAAGGGCGGTATACTGCTCACGCACCGTGTAGAAGGCCTGCTTTGGCACGCGATGCTCGGAAAGGATGCCCTTGTTGTTGAAGCCGCGCGGGCGCTGCATGGCCATCCCCTGCTCGACCGCCGAGCGGCAGTCGGCAAACTGCCAGACAAGGGTCCCCGTGACGCGGGGAGAGGCAATAAGGTGGCGGAGCGCCCCCTCGACGATCCTTGTCTGATAGGGCTCGGTCCAGCGGACGTCGATAAAGGGGTCAACACAGCCGGCGATCCCCGCGCCGCCAAATTCGGTGAGCATCAGGGGCTTGTCGCCCGCACCCACCTCCTCCATATGGGCAAGGATGCTTTCGATCTGCCGGGGCCAGGACTCATAGCCGCCCGGCACACCGGGAAAGAGCGAGCCGTACCAGGCGGGATAGAGGTTGACCGATACGATGTCGGCAAATTGGTAGCAGCAGTCAAGGTTCGGGCGGTTTGCGGTATAGGTGATCGGGCGGGAGGGGTCGAGGCGGCGGACCGTGTCGTGCATCGCCTGCATAATGCCAAAGGCATCCTCGCTGATCGTTTCGGCCTCGTTTTCAAGACCCCAGACCACGATGGACGGGCGGTTATAATCCCGCGTGATCATCTCCTCGTGCATTTTGACGGCACGCGCCTTGACCGTCTCGTTTGTCAGATGGCGCAGCTTGAAGCCCCACATCGGGATCTCCTCCCAGAACATGATGCCCATCTCGTCGAGGAGGTCAAGCGTCATCTTGGAGTTCGGATAATGCGAGCCGCGCAGGGTGTTGCAGCCAAGATGCTTCACAATGTCAAGATCCCGCTTGATAAGGTCGGCGGGCACCGCAAAGCCGTGGGCGGGATGCTCCTCATGGCGGTTGATGCCGCGCATGGCCACGGGGCGGCCGTTCAGGATCAGCTGCATGCCCTCCACGCGGAATTCGCGGAAGCCGATGCGGTCACGGAGGGTATCCCCCGCAAACGAGACCTCTGCCGTGTAGAGGTTGCCGCGGTCGATATCCCAAAGGTCAAGGTCACAAAGCCTGCCAAGCGGCAGGGTGACGGTCTTGGTATCCGAAAGCGTGACGGCCGCCTCGATCCTTTTGCCGCAAAGGCTGACGGACAGCGTGTCGGTAAGCTCTCCGACAAACGAGCGAAGGTCGCACTCCAGGGTAGCATCGGCGCATCTTTCGGCCACGTTCAGGGTGTACCGGATGCGGAAGCGGAGGATCGCCGCCTCTTTGAAGGCATGCACCTCCACGGGGCGGATGATGCCACCGTAGTTATACCAGTCTGTCCGCTCCAGCGGAATGGTGTCTACCATATTGTGAAGGGCGCTGACGCGCAAAACGAGAGAGTGCCGCCCGACCCCGATATGCGGCAGATCCACCCCAAACTCCATAAACGCGCCGTAGTGCGAGGCTACGTGTGCCCCGTCCACGTACACGTCACACTCGTTATTGACGGCGCCAAGGACAAGGCGGACGTTTTCCTCCCTCGCCTCAAGCTCGGTTTCGTACCACACGTCCCCCGTATAGGTGAAAAGGTCAAGCTCGAAATTCCAGCAGGAGGGTACTGCCGTGGGGCGCGCCCCCTCGGGGAGCCCGCGCTCCCAGCCCTCCTTGCGGCCGATGCCTTCGGGGTCGGGAAGCATCCGCCACCCCTCGGAAAGCTCATATACAAGGCCACTGCGGCCGATATCAAAGCGTCTTGTCATCATATCCTCCTTCGGGGGCTTTTTGCCCCGTTTGTCTCTATTATAGCAGATGCGCTTTTGGAAAAGCAAGCGAAAAACCGAAAATGCGTCGGGAGGTCAGTCGACTTTTTTTGCGGTATGAAGGGCACGCGCCATGGCGAAAAGCACCACCACAAGCGAGATGCCCCCCGCAATGCCAAAGGCCCACAAAAGCGTCAGGATCCCCTTTTCCCTCACCGTAGCAAAATCCCCGCCCACGGCCGCCTGCAGGGTGTAATACAGGCAGCTGCCGGGGATGGAGGGGATCACGGCAGGGACGATGAAAAGGGTGGCCGGGGCACGTAGCCGGCGGGCAAGCAGCTCGGCATACAGGGAGGTGAGCATGGTGGCCAGCAGGCAGGAGAGAAAGAGCCGTTCGGTCAGCATGAAAAGCAGAAGATAGCTGCCCCAGTTCAAAAGCCCGCCAAGCACGGCAAGCGGCAGATATTTTTTCGGCAGACGGAAGATCAGCGCAAAGCCAAGCGAGCCGAGCGCCCCGGTCACAAGCTGGACGGCGGCCAGCGGGTCGGGCGCACCGACGAGGGCATCGGCGGGCAGCATCTGCATGGCGATCATAAAGCCGCCGGCCAGGGCCGCGGCATACACCACGCTTTCGGTCAGGCGCAGGATCCCCGACATCGTGTCCCCCACGAGAATATTGCGGATCGCCGTGGTCAGGGCGATCCCCGGGATCAGCAGCATGATATCCCCGATCATCACCTTGTCGGGCAAAAGGGCGGGAAAGAGGAGGGACAGTGCGCAAACGCCGCCCCCCGTGACCAGTGCGGCCAGAAAGTAGACGGCCACCTGGTTCGGTAAGAGGGGGGGAAGCTTTTCCTGCAGAAAGCAGATAAGCAGGCCGAAAAGGGCACCTACGATCCCGTCGGTCACGCGGCCGCCGAAAAAGATGGCAAAGCTGCCGGCCGCCAGGGCAGAGCCGAGATAGATGGGAAGCCGCCTGCCACTGCTGTGGATCCTTTTAAGCTCCTCCCGTACCTCGGCCGGCGGCAGGGGGGTGGCGCACAGGCGGCGCGAGAGGGCATTCAGTGCCTCCAGGGTGCAAAGGTCTGTGCCGCCGCCGCGGATACGGCGGGAGCGGGTCAGCTCGATCTCCCCGGGGAAGACCATTGTCACCTCGATCTGCGAGGTGATCACAAATACGTCGGTGCGGATGGCACCGTATGCCGCCCCGAGGCGAGAGACGGTATCCTCCACCCGATAGATCTCGCCACCCGCACGGTGGATGGCCTCGGCAATATCCAAAAACAGATGTAAAAGCTCGGAAAGCTCGGGTTTTTGACGGATCTCGGCCACGGCTTGCTCCCTTCATAACTTGATTAATCATATTTCAGCCTATTGTAGCACGCGCTTTTTTGCTTTGTCAAGTCTTTATGCGGGATGTCCCGCATAAAGTGTAACTTTTGGGGGATTTTTTTGCTTTTTTCTCATATTCTCTTGCAAATGCCGCAGGGCTTTGCTATACTCAAGAGGAAGAATACAAAGGAGGATATCTCTTATGCTGGCTCTTTCACAAATGACCCCCGAGCAGAAGCTTGGCCGCGTGCTTTGCTTCCGCCGTACCCATATGGCCGAGGACCTGGAATTCACCCTTGAGATGATCAAAAAGGAGGCGGTCGGCTGTGTGCAGATCGCCCTGAACGATAAGACCCGTGAGCTTGCCGCCAAGCTGAAGGCGGCGGCCGATTATCCGCTTCTTATTATAAACGATACCGAGCGGGGCTATCCCCCCTCGGGGCTTCCGATGCTGTCCACCGTGACCCTTTCTGCCTGTGGCAACCCCGAATATATCCGCCTTTTCGGCGCGGCCATTGCCAAGGGTGCGCGCGAGGACGGCCTGACCGGCACCTGGAGCCCGGTGGTCGATATCCATCATAACCGGCACGACATCCTCAGCACCGCCCGCCACGCGGGTGACTCGGTTGAGGCGGTCACCGACTTTGCCCGTGAGCTTCTTGTCGCCTTTAACTCCTACAACTTCGGCGGCAGTGCCAAGCATTACCCCGGCGGCAACCACGTGGGCAGTGACACGCACATGATGGAGGCTATCAACGATATTTCGGAGGAGGAGCTTGTCCGCGTGGATCTTGCCCCCTACCGCACGCTTTGGCGTGAGGGGCTGCTCCACTCGATCATGGTGGATCACAGTGTTTTCCCGCAGATCGACCCGGATTATCCCGCCAGCATGTCGAAAAAGGTGGTGGACCTTATCCGCCGCGAGGGCTTTGACGGCGTGCTTTACACCGATAGCTTTGCCATGATGGGCATTTTGCAGAAGTACGGCGAAAAGAACGCCATGGTGTGTGCCCTGAACGCCGGTAACGATATCATTCTGCCGAACTACCGTACCCCCTCCCGCGAGATCTACGAGATGATGCTTTCCGCCTATCGCGAGGGGCTCATCCCGGATGCGCGCCTGGACGAGGCCGTCCGCCGTGTGATGGCCGAGGAGCAGCGCTGTGCCAAGATCCCCGAAAACCCGATCGAGGTGCCCGACAACATGGCCGCGATCCTTGATAACGTGGTGCGCGATTCGATCACTGCCGACTGCGCCGAGGGTGTCACCCCCGCGCTTGATAACCCCGAGGGGCGCCGCCTCTTCATCCTGCTGACCCCGCAGGACTACGTGGAGGGGCCGCTTGGTGAGATCTCGGCGGGGCAGTGGTATTACCCCGAGCTTGTGAAAGAGGCGATCCGCGAGAATTTCCCGAATGCCGAGGTCGTGACCCTGCCCGAGTATCCGAACGCCCATCAGAATGACGTGACCCTGACGGCGGCCACCAAGCACGACGAGATCGTGTTTGTTTCCTTCTGCCAGTCGGGCTGCTATCTTGGCTCGGACGGTCTTACCCGCCGTGTGGAGACCGTCTTCTCCGCGCTTGCCGTTTCGGGCAAGGTGTCGGCGCACGTCCACTTCGGTAACCCGACCGCCCTTTGCGATCTGCCGAAGGTCGCCCGCCGCATTTACGGCTACAACGCCACCCCGGCGCAGAGGTATGCCATCGAGGTGCTGGCCGGCAAGATCCCTGCCAAGGGAAAGAAGCCCTTCCCGAGGTTTATGTGACCTATTCTCATGATAACGCACTCTCCCAGAGTCGCCTACGGCGCCGGCTCCCACCCCGAGGGAGCCGTTTGTGTATAATAAATACCCCCCGGTCATATACGGGGGGTATTTATTGTTATCTTGTGCCGCTACGGTAGGTGTAGCGGTAGGAAAGGCCTGCATCCGTCCAGTCGATCGAAAAGATCAGGGCGTAGCCCTTTTCGCTGAGGGTATCCTGCAGGGATTCCAGAACGCCGGTCTGCCAGTCATAGTCATAGCCGTCGGCATCCATCAGGATATCACCGTAGAGATACTCGTAGAAGTTGTTCTCCACAAGCGAGGTGGGGACGTAATGCTCATACGAGGCGACCCCGTCGGTTACGATCATCCCGGGGTTGGAGGTTTCGGTGAATTTACCGCCCTCATAGGTCGGCGTGCCGCCAAGCAGAACGTTGTCACTGATGACGCACACGGCGGGCTGACGGCGGAAGCGCTCCAGCGCCGCGATCTCCTCATAGGTGAGGGTGATACTGCCGTCGTCGTTCCGCTCGGCAATGTGGGCCTCCTCTACGACCTTCCTTCCGCCGGCATCCAGATAGGTGTACTGCGGGATCTCGATGACCGCATCGGCGGGCAGGCCCTCATAGGTGAAGGTCTTACCCGTCAGATACCACGGCACGTAGAAGTACTTCGGATGGTAATCGCAGCTCGGGTCGTCGTAGGCGGCCAGAATGATCTGCGTCCCCTGCAGAAGGTTCATAAAGGCGGGGTCACGGGCAAGCCACTGGGAGCGGCCGCCCATCTCGTAGTAGCGCTTGTATTCATCCTTCTTCATATCATACCACCAGTGGCCGGCTTCGCTTTGGTAGAGGCGGTAGGAAAGCTGGGATTTGCCGTCGTAGGAGACGGGGGAATAGTAGCGCGAGGAGCCGGTACCGGCATACTCATCACCAAAGTAATAGTAGAAGAGGCCGGATTCGTTCAGGGCATCTCCCGAGTTGGCGGGGACAACGTTGCCGTCCTCTGCCCCGTCGGGCGAGTTTGCAGCCGCCACCTGGTAGGGGTTACGCAGGATCATCAGGTTGCCGACACAGACGTTGCCCATACCGGTGGAGGAATACCAGCCGAGGTTGCGGTTGGATTTCGACCCGAGGAAGGAGATGGTGTTGCCGTAGGTGTAATGTCCGCTGGCCGTACCGTCATTGTAGATGGCGTTGTGGGTCGCGTTGAACATGTGAATGAGGTTATAGCGGTAATGGTTGCCGCGGTTGGCCCAGCCCCAGGTGTAGATCATACCGCCGTCGGTGACGTCGGCAGAGCCGCCCTCAAAGACGTTGTATTCGATGATACACTCGGCCGTGTTGGTGCCGGATACCACGCAGTCCTGGAAGTAGTTGTGCGAGATGACCACCTGACAGCCGGCAAAGCCGATAGCCGTCTGATAGGTCGGGGCGGCATCGTGGAAGACGTTATTCTGGATCACGATGCCGGTGGGCTCCAGCTTGACGTGCGAGGTGGCATCCGACATGCTGACCATCGCGGCGTAGGCAGAGGAGAAGTCCGAATACAGGATGGCGGTATTGGTGCAGCTGCGCAGGACGATACCGCTGTTCTGGGTATTGGTGGTCTTCAGATTCTGCATGACGGCGCGGTTACAGCCTGCCATCAGATAGCCGTAGGAATTCGAGCCGCTGACGTCGATCCCGTCGATCACCACGTCGGAGACGCCGTTCATCTCGATAAGGCTGTAGGCGGTACTGCCCGAAACGGCCATGTCGGTCTTCGAAATGTCGCCGTCCGGATAGACGTACAGGATGCCGGTGTCGCGGTCAAGGAACCATTCGCCGGGGGCATCCAGGGCCTCTACGGCGTTAAAGAGGTAGAAGGTGTTGCGGCCGGCGGGGGAGTTGGAGGAAAGCATGGCGCCCATGCTGTTCGGCTGTACCGATTTCAGCGAGTACTTGCCGCTTCCCTTCGGATAGCCGAGAAGGGGATCGCCGTTATAGGAGGGATACCACTCCTCGCCCTCCTCGGTGTGGGCCCAGTACTGTCCCTCGGTCTCAAGGGCGATGTTGTAGTAGCCGAACTCCCAGCCCGAGTAGGTCGAGCCGAAGTACCAGATGTCACCCGTGTTGACCCAGGAAAGGATCTCCTTTCCGCGCTCGTCGCTCTCGGGGATGCCAAGCTCCCAACCGACGATCCAGTTGACGGGGTCCTTGCCGGCGGCGGTGGCACGCTCTACCCACGGCCAGTATACGCTGCACTGGTCGGAGGTGACGGTGCCGGTGTCATACACGGCGGTGAAGTAGAGAAGATCGGTGCGGTCGCCCGTGTCGTTGGGGTAACGGGCCAGGGTGTACTCCTCCCCTCCGACGTACAGCTTCGGCGGGCCTGCCGACTTGGTGATCTCGGCAAAGGCGGCGCTTGTCAGGCCGTGGTCGGAAAGCTTGGTATACAGGATCTCATCGCGTGCCTCCTCGGGCAGGCGCTCGTAAACACCGAGGTTTTCGGCGGCATCCACAAAGTGCCAGAGCGAGGAATCGGTCGAGATGGTGGTGTTGGCCGTCAGGGTGACGTCGGCATCCTCATAGGCCTTGATAAAGAGGGGAGCCTGGCGGGAGCCCGAATGCTTGGAGGCAAGCTGGACGGTGGTAGAGATCTCGTAGGTGCCGCCCATCATCCAGATGACGCCGCCGTTTTTGTTGGCAACCGCCTCGGCCGCCTTTGTAAGGGTGGCAAACGGGGCCTCCTTGGTGCCGGGGTTCTTATCGTTTCCGTCGGGCGAGACGTACACCTGCAGCTTCAGCGACAGGGGATAGTCCTCAAGCTCCACGCGCTCAAGGACCGTAACCTCGTCGGGCAGCTCGGCCTTGGCGGCCTCAAATCGTGCCATGACGGCATCGGTCGTCATCTGTACCCCGTAAAGGTCGGTCATGGGGGCAAAGGTCTTCGGCAGATTCAGCGAGAAGAGCGACATGTCGTAGCAGGCGCCGCTCACCTTGGTGATGTTCAGGGCAAGGGTGTCGCCCTCGGTCTCAAGCAGGGGCAGGAAGGCCGAAAGAATGGCCGAATAGGGGGCGTCCGCACTGCCGCCGTGGAAGTAAAGGCGGGTGCCGCCCGTCTCCATCACAAAGGTATCGGCAGGGGCAGTGGAGGGCGGGGTGCGCCCGTCGCCCGCGGGCTTGCCAAGCACGATCTCGCGGTTGGTGGCGGCAGTGTCACGGGGGGAGAGGATCTGCAGGACGTAGCCGGTCTTCTCGGCGATCTTGTCGCGCAGGTAGACGGCCATAGCACTGTTTTCGGTATCCCGCACGATCACGTACTCCCCAAGCGGCACGCCGTTCAGCGTGGCGGCAGAGTAGGGATAGGTGCCGCGCACCACGTCGGCCGTGGTGGGATAGTAGCAGGCGCCGTCACGGATGTAGGTGGCGATGTACTTCTGCAGTGCCTCGATCATCGCGGCAGAATCGCCGCCCGTGATGACAAGGCGGTTGTTTTCAAAGTAGATCCCGGTGTCGTCACGGCGCAGAAGGCAGGAGGTGCTTTCCGCGCGGTTGGTAAGACCGATAAGGATCTCCTTGGTGTCGGTGGGGACACTCTGCCCAAGGCCGACAAAGTCCTCACGCAGGGGGAGATTTTTGCCGGTTGCGGCCTTGATGGCGGCCTGCAGCTCGCGTACCACGCGGAAAACGTCGGGATCCACGTCGGTGGGATACACGATCGTATATTCGGAAATGTCGGAAAACGCCGCGGGGGGCGTAGACGGTGCCGGGGTGGTTTCACTGCCGTTACCGCCGCAGGCGCTGAGAAGAAGCGAGAGGGTCAGCACCGCAAGGGCAAGCAGTGTCAAAAGACGGACACGTTTCATAAGAGATCTCCTTAAAAGATTGACGGGGGCGCGTCCCCCTACCCGCAAGGGCGGGGTGGGGTGCCACCCTGTATTACTACCATCATACCATCCGTCCCTTGCTCTGTCAATTGTATTTTGCAAATTTTCTCCCCTCAATAAAGTATTTTTGCGTGTGCCTGTGCGTGCGCCCACACGCAAGCGCCGGCTTTTTTGGTAGCGCAGGGTAATTTTCCCACGCCTCCCGATAGCGGGGTTTGCTCTTTTTTGGGGGCGCTGCCGGGCGAAGGAGAAAAAAATCAAAAAAATTCGCGATATGGGTTGACATCCCGGAAAAAGCGTGCTATATTGAGGGTGACCGAGGGGGGTGCGCCCCCCAACACTCACCGATGGAAGGGGCATTCGGCCCCAACGGAGGTACCTCCCATGTTGCCAATTGACACCTTAAACGAAAAAGCAGAGGCTCTCCTCACGCGTGAGGGGTATGACCTTTCCGCCGTTTATGCGGTGGTACGCCTGGATAAGGCACTTGCAGGGGATATTCGTGATACCTTTCTCGCCCTTTTGGAGAGCGAGGTGCTTTTGCGTATTGATCCCGAAAAAGATACCGTAGAAGAATTTTCGCTGGCTAAATACACGCAGCCGTACATCGACAGTTTCCTGTCGGCCTGCCGCCTTCTTGCCCGCTTCACACCCGAGGGGCAGAAGCCGTGCACCGTGCCGATCGGAGATGCGAGTAATACGTGTAAGAGCCGGCTTTTTGTTTTTCTTGCGGTTTGGGAGGCAATGGCGCGCGGCGACCGTATGGACGGCACAGAGACCCTGTTTGACGGCATCCGCCCAAGGCCGGAGCCGCAGGGGTCTACCAAAAAGTTTGTGGTTCTGCGCCGGATGTTCTCACTGTTCGGCCCGCACCGCGCCACGGTCGCTCTGATCCTCATCCTTCTGTTTTTGGAGATCGGGGTGGATATGCTGTCCCCTTATCTTTCGGGCACCATCCTCTTTGACTCGATCATCGATAAGGGCGGGCGCTGGCATAACTATACCGCCCTTGCCATCTGTCTTTCGGGCATTGTGGGGCTCAGCCTTGTGCGCTTTGTCAGCCGTGCCGTGCGTAACGTGAAGGTCAGCCGCACCATGAACAGCATCACCCACACGATGCGCACCCAGATCTTCGGGAAGATGCAAAGGATGTCGATGTCCTATTACAATAACAACAACATGGGACAGCACTACCGCCTGATCGGCGGTGACGTCGGCGAGGTGAGGGTCTTCTTCGGCGATACGATCGGCTCTCTTGTCATTTACGTTGTGGAATTCGTGTCGGTGCTTGTCATGCTTTTCCTGCTTAACTGGAAGCTCAGCATCGGTATCCTGATCCCGGTTCCGATCCTGTTTCTTATTTACAGGCGCGCCTTCCCGATGATGCGGCGCCTGAACATCCGTGCGGCGCGCGAAAGCAGTGCCGTGGAGACCCGCATTACCGACTCGCTTAACGGTATCCGCGTGGTCAAGGCCTTCTCGAAGGAGAAGGAGGAGTCGGGCAAGCTTGCCGAGCGGCTGGATCGCCTTTACCGCGTCAACCTCAAGGCCAATATGCTGTCGGTCATCCTTTCCCCCACCATTGCCTTCCTCTTCTACGTGGCAAGGCAGACCATCTGGGGCGGCGGCGGTATCATGGTCATGGGGGACGAAATGTCCTACGGTGACTTCTGCACCTATCTCGGTTATATCGGGATGGTCTTTGCCCCTTTGCAGTTTTTCAGTGATTTCATCAACAAGGTCGGTCACACGGCCGAGTCTGCCTCCCGTATCGTCGGAATCCTCGAGGCCGTCCCCGAGGTGCAGGAGAAGGAGGTCAGCGTCTTTCGCGAGGAGCTTGCGGGCGAGATCGTCTTCTCGGACGTCAGCTTCCACTACACCCCCAACCGTCCTATTTTGCGCGGGCTCACCTTCCGCATAGAGGCCGGCGAGCATATCGGCCTTGTCGGTAAGACGGGTAGCGGAAAAAGCACGATGGCCAACCTGCTTTTGCGTATGTATGACGTCAAGGGCGGCACCATCACCATCGACGGGGTAGACGTGCGTGACTATTCGTTTGAGACCCTGCGCCGCCGGATCGCCATTGTATCCCAAGAGGTGCATATCTTCAACGCCTCGGTGGCGGACAATATCCGCTTTGGCCGTCCGGATGCCCCGATGGACGAGGTCATTGCCGCCGCACGCGCGGCCGGCGCACACGAGTTTATTTCGGCCCTGCCCGAGGGGTATGACACCAGAGTCGGCGGTTGGGGCGGCGGCATCGGCCTTTCGGGCGGTGAGCGCCAGCGCCTTTCGATCGCCCGTGCCATTGTCACACGGCCCTCGATCCTGATCCTTGACGAGGCAACCGCCGCCATGGATAACGAGACCGAGCAAAGGATCGCCGCGGCGATCGCCGAGCTTGTCAAGGGGCGCACGACCATTTCGATCGCCCATCGCCTTTCCACCCTGCGTGACTGCGATAAGATCATGGCGATCGAGGGCGGCACGCTGGCCGAGATGGGCACCCGTGCCGAGCTTCTTGCCAAGGAGGACGGCATATTCAAAAAGCTGTACACTCTGCAAAATGACCAGATGAATAAGGTTTTGAAAGGAGATACCGAAGATGGCAGCGCCCAAAATGCAGGCACTTGAAAAGGGCGGGGCTAACGCCCTCGGCTACCTTTCCGGCAAGGATATCCGCTTTACCCGCTCCCGCGGGGGCCTTCTTGCCATGACCCACAACACCCCGGAGGGGGAGGTCTATTACGACCGCGTGATCGTCTTTCGCTGCTTTCCCCTGACCTCGCCCGACGATTTTCTGTCGGTGCGGGATCCGAACAACGAAAAGCGCGAGGTGGGCATTATCCGCCATATCTCCGAGCTTGACGAGGAAAGCGAGCGCCTTCTGCGCGATGAGCTGAACGTCCGCTATTACGTCCCCGTCATCTCCAAGGTGCATTCGATCCAGCGTCAGCCCCGCGCCATGCATATGGACGTGGAGACAGACCTCGGCCGCCGCAAGTTCATGATGCGCTACGGTCTTTCGGCCGTCCGCATTCTGGAGGACGGGCGTGTGATATTTACCGACTTTGACGGCAACTGCTATATGATCCCCGATCCCAAGAAGCTGGATAAGGCCAGCTATAAAAAGATCGAGATCTACCTGTAAGAGGGCTTTGCTATGAATGTAATGTATCTGCCGGGGGCGGAGCTTTTGGCCGCTCTTGGAGAGCGTGACGGCGGACGCCTTTTGTTCTCCGTCCCGTATGATATCGAGGACGGGAAACAGACCGAGGGCTTTCTTGCCGTAACGCCGACGGGGGCCTACCGTCTGGCAAACGGAGGGGTGTGCGCCGCCTTCCGCCTTTCGGAGTTCTCGACCTTTGAGGTGGAGGAGCGCTATGGGCTGACCGCCCTTCTGGCGACCGACCGCGAGGGGCATCAGCACGAGATCTGCCTTTGCTCACGCGGGGTGAACGTGCCGCGCTTTTTCATGCTGCTGGAGCCCTTGACAAGGCTGGCGGCAGGAGAAGAGGCCGAAACCGAAAACCATGAGCCCGAGCATGCCTGCCAGCACTGCGGCAGGGCCTATGCCCACGGAACACAGGTTTGCCTTCACTGCTCGCGGGATGCGCGGAACTACCGCGCCCTGTGGGATGCGACCAAGGGCTTCCGCCTTTTGCTTCTTTTCCCGCTTCTGGTGGCGGCGGTGGCGCTGGCCATCCGCTTTATCGTGCCCGCCCTGCAGAAGGTGGCCATCAACGAGTATATCTACCCGCCCGATGGGGTGGAAAGAGGCCCTGTTGACAAGTTTATTGCGATCATCGTTGCCCTTGTGATCTTTGAGATCGTGGGGCTTCTCATGCATGCCATACAGGTGCGGCTTGCGGGTGTGGCGGGTAACCGCTTTGGCATCCGCCTGCGCCGCGTGCTGTTTGAAAAGGTAGAGCAGCTGTCGCTGGCCTCGATCCAGCGCCGCTCGATCGGCCAGCTGACCGAGCGCATCAACGGGGACGTTACCATTATCCGCAACTTCCTTATCGAGCGTGTCCCGGTGATCTTTTCGCAGGTCATGGGTCTTGTGGTGGGTATCATCCTCATCTTCAGCATCAGCCCCCGCATGAGCCTGATGGTCCTGCTCCCTGTCCCGCTTGCCTTTGTGATAGTGCTGGTCAGCCGCAGGCGCCTCGCGCATCTTTCACGCATTGACCGCATCCAGGCGCAGCGCTACGGCAGTAACCTGACCGACACCCTGATCGGTGAGCGGGTCATCAAGACCTACGGGCGTGAGCAGGATGCCACCGACACCTACGAGAGGGTATCGGCCACCCAGACGGCCCACAGCATCCGCCACGGCAGGATCGCCTCGATCCACAATATTTTCCTCGTTGAGGTCTTCCAGCTTGGCTCCTACTTCATCACCATTTTCGGTAACCTCTGGCTCTTCCAGGGGGCGATCGACGTGGGTACCATCAGCCAGTTCTCCTCCTACTGCGCCGTCTTCTACGAGCCGCTTCGTCAGTTTGCCTCGCTCCCGCAGGAGATCGCCTCCTTCTTAGCATCCCTCAGCCAGGTGCGTGAGCTTCTGGACGAGGAGCCCGAGATCAAGGATGCCGAGGATCCCGAAACACCCGAGGTGCAGGGGCATATCCGCGTGGAGAAGGTCACCTTTGGCTATCATGTGTACAATCCCGTACTGAAAAACGTCTCCCTGGAGATAAAGCCGGGTGAGATGGTGGGCATTGTCGGGCATTCCGGGTGCGGAAAGACCACGCTTGTCAACCTGATCATGCGTCTTTATGACGTCAACCGCGGGCGCATCACCCTGGACGGGGCAGATATCCGCAATATCCCCGGCAACTATCTGCGCTCCAGCATCGGTGTGGTGCCGCAGGAGACCCAGCTGTTTGACGGAACCGTGCGTGAAAACATCCGTTACGCCAAGCCGAGTGCCACCGACGAGGAGGTCATCCTGGCGGCCAAGGCGGCCGAGGCGCACGATTTCATCCTCTCGCTTCCCGAGGGGTACAATACCCGTGTCGGGGAAAAGGGCTACAGCCTGTCGGGCGGTGAGCGCCAGCGTGTGGCGATCGCCCGTGCCCTGATCCACGATCCGAAGATCCTGATCCTTGACGAGGCGACAGCCGCCCTTGACACCGAGACCGAGAAGGCGATCCAGACCGCCATCGACCATCTGACCGAGGGCCGCACAACCATCGCCATCGCCCACCGTCTTTCCACCCTTCGCAACGCCGACCGTATCATCGTCATCGACCACGGCCAGCTCATTGAGCAAGGCACCCACCGCGAGCTGATCGAAAAGAAAGGCAAGTACTATTCGCTTGTGATGGCGCAGGTGGCGTTGGCGCAGGCTGAGCGGGAGGGCGAAGCCGAATAATCTCGCGGGCATAAAAAGCGCGACGCGCTTTTTATATCCAAGCCGACGAAGGAGGCTTGGTATGGCATCCGTCGCGGCGCGACGGAATGGAATCCATTCGCGCCGCGAATGGTATGGCATCAGCCCCTTTGGGGCTGC
>JAGBZZ010000197.1 GCA_017652965.1 Clostridia bacterium
GCACCCGCTACTGCGAGCTGATCGAGGAAAAGAAATCCGCAAAAAAAGAAAAGTAAGATTTACAAAAAGGCCCGTATCCCCCGATGCGGGTCTTTTTTCATCCCTCCGGGAACGCGCGCCTCGGCAACAATCCCTCCGTCACGGCAAGCCGTGCCACCTCCCTTTACACAAGGGAGGCATACGGTTGACCTGCTCTTGCTAATAGCCAAAGCATCTTCGTAGGCTTTGCCAAGTGGCTTTGGTGGTGGCCCCCCGCGAGATCCAAACGCCGAACTCTTCGGCGTTTGCCCTCGTTTCACTCGGGCTTCGACTCCGGGCTATGCCCTCCGCTCAGGATGACACGGAAGCCAAAGCCCCTTCGTCCCCGTCGCGGAATACGGGTCGTCGTGGACGTCGACCCCTACGGGTGGGGTAGGGACGGGAGTGGATGGCTACCCCCAAAAGGCCGGGCAACGGTAGCCTCCCTTGTGTAAAGGGAGGTGGCGGCGTAGCCGACGGAGGGATTGTCTCTTGGGCAGGGGCTTCCGCGAGAAAGCCACGGCTACCCGCGAGGGGGGAAGAAATTACCGAAAAGCTTCTATATTTACATAAAACCCCTTGCATATTCCGAAAAAAGGAGTATAATATTAGATTGGCTAACGTAAACATTCTACCATAATATAAATATCGCCTGCGCGTATACGCGGGCGGGTACACGGAAAGGAGTATCACTTTGGTTAAACGGCTGCTGGGCAGCGTGCGGGAATACCGCAAGCCGACCCTTATTACCCTCTTTTTTATCGTGCTTGAGGCGATCATTGAGACCTTTATCCCCTTTATCACGGCCGACCTTGTGAACCGCATCAAGGCGGGGGCGGACGTGCCGTCCATTCTGATGACGGGTGGGCTTCTCATTGTGATGGCCGCCCTGTCGCTGACCTCGGGCGGGATCGCGGGCATCAGCTGTGCGCGTGCCTCGGCCGGGTTTGCCAAGAACCTGCGCGCCGACATGTTCCGCAAGATCGGCACCTACGGCTTTGAAAACATCGACAAGTTTTCCACCTCCTCGCTTGTGACCCGTATGACGACCGACGTGCAGAACGTGGAAATGTCCTACATGGTCATCATCCGCACGGCGATCCGCTCGCCCCTGATGCTGATCTTTTCGATGATCATGGCCTTTGTGATGGGCGGGGTGATGGCGCTGGCCTTTGTGGTGCTTGTCCCCTTCCTTGTCTTTGGGCTTTTGATGGTGGCGCGCTTTGCGATGCCTGCCTTCCGCCGTGTTTTCCGCAAGTATGACCGCCTTAACGAGTCGATCGAGGAGAACGTGCGCGGCATGCGCGTGGTGAAGGGCTTCTCCCGTGAGGAATACGAAAAAGAGAAGTTCACGGCCGCCGCCGAGAACATCCGCCGTGACTTCACCAAGGCCGAGCGCATCGTAGCGCTGAACGGCCCCCTGATGCAGATCTGCCTGTACACCAACATGGTCTTCGTCCTGCTGATCGGCTCGCGCATTGCGATAGAAAGCGGCGGCCGCACGGTGGACGTTGGCCAGATCTCGGCGATGCTGACCTACGGCATGCAGATCCTGATGTCGCTGATGATGCTGTCGATGATCTACGTGATCCTGACGATGTCGGGCGAATCGATGAAAAGAATTGCAGAGCTTTTGGATGAGACCCCGTCGCTCTCCTCGCCTGCCGATGCGCTGACCGAGGTGAAGGACGGCAGTATCTCCTTCCGCGGGGTGGCCTTCAAATATGCCAAAACGGCCGAGCGGGAAAGCCTTTCGGATATCGACCTGGAGATCCCCTCGGGGGCGACGGTCGGCATTCTTGGCGGCACGGGCTCGGGCAAATCCAGCCTGGTACAGCTGATCCCCCGTCTTTACGACGTCAGCCGCGGTGAGGTGCTGGTTGGCGGCGAGGACGTGCGCCGCTATGACCTTGACACCCTGCGGGGCGAGGTGGCAATGGTCCTGCAGAAGAACCAGCTCTTCTCGGGGACGGTTGCCGAAAACCTCCGCTGGGGCAACCCCGACGCCACCGATGAGGAGCTGCGTGAGGCCTGCCGCCTTGCCGAGGCGGACGGCTTTGTGTCGGCCTTCCCGGATGGCTACGAGACCCATATCGAGCAGGGAGGCACCAACGTATCGGGCGGGCAGAAGCAACGCCTGTGCATTGCCCGCGCCCTTCTCAAGCGCCCGAAGATCCTGATCCTTGACGACTCCACAAGTGCTGTGGACACCAAGACCGATGCCGCCATCCGCGCGGGCTTTCGCTCATACATCCCCTCGACCACCAAGCTGATCATTGCCCAGCGTGTCAGCTCGGTGATGGAGGCCGATATGATCATCCTGCTGGAAAACGGGCGCATCGCCGCCCGTGGCACGCACGAGGAGCTGCTTGCCTCCTCCCCGCATTACCGTGAGCTTTGTGAGCAGCAGATGGGAGGTACCGCCGATGAAGAATAAAGCACCCGTAGCGGGCGGCATGCCCCCGCGCCCGAAGGCACCGCGCGGCACGATGCGCCGCATCCTTTCCTTCCTTTACCGCTCCTACCCCGTCCTCGTCCCGCTGACCGCCCTTCTTATCCTCTTTACCGCGGTGGTCTCGGCGATGCCCGCCCTCTTTATGCAGGAGATCTTTGCCCTCATTGAGAAGTGGCAGGCGGTGGGCGACTTTACCGCCGCCCTTGACGAGATCCTGCCCCGCATCCTGCTTCTGGCAGGGCTTTACGTCCTTTCGATCATTTCCATCACGGCCTACAACCAGCTGATGGTCTATATCACCCAGGGCTTTTTGCACAAGCTGCGCGTCCGTATGTTCTCGGGGATGCAGGATCTGCCCATCCGCTATTTTGACACCCACAAGCACGGCGAGATCATGTCGCGCTATACGAACGACATCGACACCCTGCGTGAGCTTGTGTCGCGCAGCATGCCCGCCCTTTTGCAGTCCTGCACCATCATTCTGACCGTGCTCTTCATCATGCTGTACTACAGCATCCCCATGACCCTTGTGGTGCTTTGCGGGGTGCTGGCCATGACCCTTGTCTCCAAAAAGGTCGGCGGCGGTTCGGCCCGCTACTTTGTCCGCCGGCAGAAGGCGGTGGCCGAGGCCGAGGGCTTCTTCCAGGAGATGATGAGCGGCCAGCGCGTGATCAAGGTCTTCTGCCATGAGGAGGAGAGCTACCGCGACTTTGAGAAGATCAACGACGGGCTTTGCGAGGCCTCCTCCCGCGCACACGGCTATGCCAACGTGCTGGGGCCGATCATCTCAAACATCGGCAACGTGCTGTACGTCATCATTGCCACGGTGGGCGGCATCTTCCTTGCCACGGGGGCAACCAACATCTCGCTTTCCGGGATGGCCTTCGGGATCTCGATCGTGGTGCCCTTCCTTAACATGACCAAGCAGTTCACCGGTAACGTCAACCAGTTCTCCCAGCAGATCAGTGCGATCGTGATGGGGCTCGCGGGCGGGGCGCGGGTCTTTGCCTTAATGGACGAGGCACCCGAGGCCGACGAGGGCTACGTGACCCTGGTCAACGCCGAGGTGGAGGAGGACGGGAGCGTGCGCGAGTGCGCCCACCGTACCGGCAAATGGGCCTGGCGGCATCCGCATGCCGACGGTAGCGTCAGCTACACCCTTTTGCGCGGCGACGTGCGCCTTTCGGAGGTGGACTTCGCCTATGACCCCGAAAAGCCTGTCCTGCATGAGGTGACGGTGTATGCCGAGCCCGGGCAGAAGGTGGCCTTTGTCGGGGCAACGGGTGCGGGTAAGACCACCATCACCAACCTTATCAACCGGTTTTACGATATTGCCGACGGTAAGATCCGCTATGACGGCATCAACGTCAGCAAGATCAAAAAGAGCGACCTGCGCCGCTCGCTTGGGATCGTGTTGCAGGAGACCAACCTCGTCACCGGCACCGTGATGGATAATATCCGCTACGGAAACCTCGATGCCACCGACGAGGAGTGCATCGCCGCCGCCCGCCGTGCGGGTGCGGATGAATTTATTACCCGTCTGCCCGAGGGCTACGCGACCGAGCTGCAGGGCAACGGCGCTAACCTTTCGCAGGGGCAGCGCCAGCTTTTGGCCATTGCCCGCGCGGCGGTGGCAGACCCGCCGGTCATGATCCTTGACGAGGCGACCTCCTCGATCGACACGCACACCGAGGCGATCGTGCAACGCGGCATGGATAAGCTGATGGAGGGGCGCACCGTCTTTGTGATCGCCCATCGCCTTTCCACCGTCAAGAACTCGGACGTTATCATGGTGCTGGAGGCCGGGCGGATCATCGAGCGCGGCAACCACGAGTCTCTTCTTGCCGAGCGGGGGGTCTATTACCAGCTGTACACCGGGGCCTTTGAGCTTGAGTGAGCCCCGTGCCCACAAAAAAAGCCCTTCGGCAATTGCCGAAGGGCGAGAGGGCAGATAAGATCAATCGTTGGGGCCGCAGTACTCAAGACCGCCGTGCGCGACGATAGAAGCGAAGAGCGGGTTGAAGAAGAACAGGATCCCAAGGCCGAACCAGAAGCCGCGGCCGAAGGCCTTAGCGAAGGAGAAGGCCCACACGAGCGAGAAGATCAGATTCACGCCGGGGATGAGCCAAAGGAGGCACAGGAGGCACTTGGCACCCTTGCCGAAGGCGATGCGGCACAGGCAGAAGGGAAGGACGATGAGGTTGATGACCGGCAGGATCATCAGCCAGCCACGGCAACCGCCGCGGTTCAGAAGACGCCAGTAGGTGATCAGAAGATAAAGGAGAGCGATCGAGGTGGCAGCTGCGGCGAGCATAGGAATCGCCAGAAGACCGGTGCCGAAGATCACATCCAGGATGTTGGTGGGCACGCCGGACTGGGCCAGCGCATCCTGCACGGGAGCCAGCGCGGTCTTCAAGGGATCGAGCAAAGCGAGCAATTCGTTCATGGGAGAACTCCTTCTGTTAAATTTTTAAAGATTAACTCTATTATAACGCACAAAAATCCCGCCGTCAAGTAGATTTTTTCGTTATTTTTATATGAAAGCAAAAAAGTTTTGCGTAAAGTAGCGAAAAGTGCTTGACAAACGTCCCAAAAAAACGTATAATAAACGCATATAAATACAAAAACAATGAATATTTATTCAACGGAGGACAAGAAAATGGATAAGAAGAACATCAAAAAGGTCGTGCTGGCATATTCCGGCGGGCTTGACACCTCGATCATCATTCCGTGGCTGAAGGAAAACTACAACAACTGCGAGGTCGTGGCTGTTTCGGGTAACGTCGGCCAGGCGGACGAGCTGGAGGGCCTTGAGGAAAAGGCACTGAAGACCGGTGCCTCGAAGCTGTACGTGCTGGATCTTACCGATGAATACGTCGATGAATACATTATCCCCACCATGAAGGCGGGCGCCATTTACGAGGAGTACCTTCTCGGTACCAGCCATGCCCGTCCCTGCATCGCCAAGGGGCTTGTGGAGATCGCCCTGAAGGAAAAGGCCGACGCTATCTGCCACGGCTGCACC
>JAGBZZ010000198.1 GCA_017652965.1 Clostridia bacterium
CTGAGGAGGCACCTGCCGCAGAGGCAGAGGCTACCGAGGCTGAATAATTAGGATAAGGAGAATAAAACAATGGCATTTACTGTAAAAGACGTTGCCGAGCTGAGAAAGCAGACCGGTTGCGGTATGATGGATTGCAAGCGTGCTCTTGAGGCCGCTAACGGTGATATGCAGGAGGCTCTTAAGGTCCTGCGCGAGAAGGGCATGGCCGCCACGGCTAAGAAGCAGTCCCGCATCGCCGCCGAGGGTATTGTCGATATCCTTACCGTCGGCAACACCACCGCTATGATCGAGGTCAACTCTGAGACCGACTTCGTTGCTAAGAACGATACCTTCCGTGCTTTTGTCAGAAGCCTGCTCGAGACTGTTATCGCCACCCGTCCCGCTACGGTTGAGGAGCTGATGACCAAGACGATGGCCGACGGCCAGACGGTTGAGGCCGCCATGCAGGAGAAGACCTTCACCATCGGTGAAAAGCTCAGCCTCCGTCGCTTTGTGACGGTGGACGGCGTTGTCAGCACCTACGTGCACGGTGGCGGTGCCACCGGCGTTGTGGTCCTCTTCGCCGCTGAGGATGCTGCCGTTGCCAACCCCGGCTTTGCCGAGTTCGCCAAGAACATTGCTCTTCAGGCCGCCGCTCTGCCTTCCCAGTATGTGGATCGCGACGCCGTTCCCGCCTCGGTCATCGAGGAGGAGCGCTCGATCCTCGAGAAGCAGATGCAGCAGGATCCCAAGTTCGCCGGTAAGCCCGCCAACGTGCTTGCGGGTATCATCAACGGTAAGCTTGGTAAGTTCTATGAGAACAACTGCCTTGTGGACCAGCTCTACGTAAAGGACGATTCCATGACCGTCGGCAAGTACATTGCCGCCGCGGCCAAGGAGTTCGGCGGTGCCATCAAGGTCCTTGCCGTGTACCGCTACGATAAGGGCGAGGGCATCGAAAAGCGCGAAGAGAACTTCGCCGATGAGATCGCCAAGATGGTCAACAACTGATCACTTGCCCGCTTCGCGCATTCTGCGCGGCGTGCAAAAAAGGACGGACAGCCGTTGTGCTGTCCGTCCTTTTCTTTTTTCTTTTTTCTCCGCTGTATGGGATAATGGGTGCAAGAGCAAAGGGGGATGGCGGCTGCCCATCGGGAAAAACGCAATACGTGTGCCGAAAAAACAGGGTATAAGTAAACAATTCTTTGCGCAAAAGGAGGGGTAAGATCGGTGGTCGGAGCTTCAAAAAAATCTTGCCCGCAACGAAAACTCCCTCTTGCAATCGCGCGCTTTATATAGTATAATATTTGTAAAGAAATCGCCGTCTCGGCGATAGTTTAGGGAATTTTCCCGGAAAAGGAATAGGACAGTATGCAACCGAAGTATAAACGGATTTTGCTCAAGCTCTCCGGTGAGGCGTTGGCCGCCGGAAAAACCGAGGGCGTCATCAATGAGGAATTTGTAGGAAAGGTTGCCGCTGTGGTGGCGCGGTGCCTTCGTGACGGGGTCGAGGTTTCGGTCATCGTTGGCGCAGGCAACATCTGGCGTGGCCGCCAGGGCGTAGGGATGGATCGTACAAGAGGGGACTATATGGGGATGCTGGCTACCGCCATCAATGCCCTTGCCATCTCGGACGTCTTTCTGCGTGCCGGTATCGATACGCGCGTTATGTGTGCGATACAGATGCCCGAGATCGGGGAATACTATACCCGTGATGCCGCCCGCCGTCACCTGGCTGAGGGGCGCGTGGTGATCTTCGCCTGCGGTCTTGGCCGCCCGTACTTCTCAACCGATACGGCCGGTGCGCTCCGTGCGATCGAGATCGATGCCGATGCCATTCTGATGGCGAAGAATATCGACGGTGTCTATACGGCCGATCCGAAGCTGGATCCCACCGCTGTGAAGCTGGACCGCGTTTCCTATTCCGACATTCTGGCAAAGGATCTGCGCGTGATCGACCTGACCTCTGCCGCCCTTTGTAAGGATAATCATATCCCCACTCTGGTGTTTGGGCTTGACGATGCCGAAAACATCTACCGTGCCGTCAGCGGTGAGCCGCTCGGCACTCTGATCACCGAATAAAATTTGTATCTATAGAAAAGGAGAACACCCATGAAATTTGCTACGAGCGAGTATGAGTCCAAAATGAAAAAGAGCGTAGAGTCGTATACTAAGGCTCTGGCTGTCCTCCGTGTGGGGCGCGCAAGCCCCGATGTTCTTGCCCGTGTGACCATTGAGTATTACGGCACCCCCACGCCGATCAACCAGGTCGCCGAGATGAAGGTTGCCGATGCCCGCACGCTGATCATCAACTCCTGGGATAAGAGCCAGCTGAAGGCGATCGAGAAGGCGATCCTCGCCTCTGATCTCGGCCTCAACCCGCAGAATGACGGCTCCTGCATCCGCATCATTTTCCCCGCTATGACCGAGGAGACCCGCCGCACCATGACCAAGCAGGTCGCTAAGATGGGTGAGGATGCCAAGGTGGCGATCCGCAATATCCGCCGCGATGCCAACGATGCCGTTAAGGCCGGCAAGAAGAACGGTGAGCTGACCGAGGACGACGCGAAGAGCGCCGATAAGCAGGTGCAGGACATCACCGATAAGTACATCAAGGAGATCGATGCTGTCACGGCCAACAAGAACCGTGAGATCATGGAGATCTGATGAAGCTTTTTAAAAAGCGCAAGGCCGCCGTTTCACTCGACGGCCGCCTTTCGCATATAGCCTTCATTATGGACGGCAACGGCCGTTGGGCAAAGCGCCGCGGTCTGCCGCGCGGGCAAGGGCATATCGCAGGGGCAGAGGCCTGTAAGCGGGTCGTTCGCCGCTGCCGTGAGCTTGGCATCCGCACGGTGACGGTGTATGCCTTTTCCACCGAAAACTGGAGCCGCCCGCAGGAGGAGGTCGAGGGGCTGATGAAGCTCTTTGACCGCTATCTTGATACCCTCCTTTCGGATTTTGAAAGCTACGATGCCACCTTTGTCTTCTTAGGCGACAAGGGGGCGCTTCCCGCCTCGCTTCGTGAAAAAATGGAGCAGGTAGAGCGCTTGTCGCGGGAGCGCAGGTCGGAGTATACCTTTAACCTCGCCATCAACTATGGCGGCCGTGCCGAGCTTGTGCACGCCTGCAATAGCCTCATTGCCGAGGGGAGGACCGAGATCACGGCCGAGGATATCGATGCCCATCTGTATACGGCCGGCTCGCCCGACCCGGATCTTGTGGTGCGCACGGCGGGAGAGCAGAGGCTTTCGGGCTTCCTTTTGTGGCAGGCCTCGTATGCCGAATTGTACTTTACCGACCGCCTGTGGCCGGATATGCAGGCCTCGGACGTGGATGCGGCCGTGGAGGCCTTCCTTTCCCGTACCCGCCGCTTCGGAGGTGTAAAATGAAAACGCGTATTCTGACAGCGGCCGTGATGCTTGCACTGTTTGTTCCGGTTTTGTGCTTTTCGCACCTTATCGTATATCCGATCGCTATGGCGCTTCTTGCCGCCATCGGCGCCTTTGAGCTTTTGCGTTGCCTTGGGCTTGTGCGTGACTATATGCTGTCTGTCCCCGGCATTCTTCTGCCGGCGGTGATGACCTTTACCGCAAGGCTGACCTCCTCGCCCGTGGCACATCTTGCCGCTTTGACGGCCGTCTTCTTCCTCCTCCTTCTTTACGCCTTTGCGCTTACCGTCCTTCGGGCGGGTGCTTTGCGGTACGGTACGCTTACGGGTGCCGTCGGGGGGCTCTTTTACGTGACGGTTGCCTTTTCGGCCATGGTGCTTTTGCGCGATCGTGAGAACGGTGTCTTCCTCTTCCTTTTGCCCTTTATCGGCTCTGGGGTGACCGATACCTTTGCCTATTTTACCGGTCGCCTTTTC
>JAGBZZ010000199.1 GCA_017652965.1 Clostridia bacterium
CGAGCTGCCCCACGGTGTGCGTGAGATCACCGATAAGCTGGACGCCGTCGGTAACACCACCGCCGCTATCGGCAAGGGCTTCTGCATCGGTTCTGCGACCCTGACCTCACTTTCCTTTATCATCTCGTTCATCGAGGCGGCAAAGGTGGAGATCTCGCTGGCCGACCCGAAGGTGCTGATCGGGATGCTGGTCGGCGCGATGCTCCCCTACCTCTTCAGCGCGCTTGTTATCGGCTCTGTCGGCCGTGCGGCCAATAAGATGGTTGACGAGGTCCGCTCGCAGTACGAGGCACACCCCGAGATCCTCGAGGGGAAGATGGCGCCCGACTACAACCGTTGCATCGATATCTCGACCAAGGCCTCTCTGCGTGAGATGATCGTGCCCGGGCTGATCTTGCTGGTTGCCCCCGTTGCGGCCGGCTTCATCATCGGCTCTGCGGGTCTTGGCGGCCTTCTCATCGGCGGTCTTGTTTCTGCCATCATGCTGGCTGTCTTTATGGCGAACGCCGGTGGCGCTTGGGACAATGCCAAGAAGTACGTGGAGGCCGGTAACTTCGGCGGTAAGGGTAGCGATACCCACAAGGCCGCTGTCACGGGCGACACGGTCGGTGACCCCTTCAAGGATACGGCAGGCCCTGCTATGGATATCCTCATTAAGCTGATGTCTGTCATCGCGCTTGTGCTGGTGCCTGTGCTGGCTAAGATCACCTGTCTTTGGGATCTGATCATTCAGCTTCTGTAAGCCCGAAGCACAAAACAACGCAAAAAGGACGAAGAGATCTCCTCTCCTCGTCCTTTTTTGTATAAGGCGGCAGTGTGCGGGGCATACTGGTATCAAATCCAAGAAAAGGAGATTTCGTATGACACTCACACAGAAGGAAACCGCACTCTTGAAGGATCTTAAGGGGCAGGAGGAGCTTTGCATCGGCAAATACGGCCGTTATGCACAGGAGGCGAAATCCGAGGAACTGAAGTGCCTTTTTGGCGAGCTGAAGGCCACCGAGGAATCCCACCTTAAGACGGTCACCGAGATGATGGGCGGCACCGTCCCCTCGACCCCCACTACCCTCTCGGCCGACAACTGCCATTGCTGTGCGGCCTCCTACAAAAACGAGGACGACAAGAAGAGCGATGCCTTCCTTTGCCAGGATATGCTGGCATCCGAAAAGCACGTATCCTCCACCTACAACATCTCGGTCTTTGAGTTCTCGAATCCCGCCGCCAGAAAAATGCTCTCGCACATCCAGGCAGAGGAGCAGCAGCACGGCGAAAAAATCTATGCCTATATGGCGGCAAACGGCATGTATTCGTAATTGATTTCCCGAAAAAAGTATGCTATAATAACGGTGGTCGGATGACCGCCGTTATTCTTTTTTACGGAGGGCACACATGCGCAGTATACGAAATGATTACAGCTTCCGCAACCAAAGCTTTACTTCTGTCCCTCGGCTTACACCAACCGAAAATCCGAAGGGTGGCGTAGTGATCGACGAGAGCTGGGAGATCCTTGTCCCTGCGTCAGACTCCCGCCTTGTCTCTTATTTCACAAACGATCTTTCCCGCTTTTTCCTGGATGCCTTCGGCTTTTCGCCGCGCATCCGCACACTCTCCGAGAAGGGCCCGATAGAGGGCTATTCCCGCAAGATCGTGCTCGCGTGGGAGGAGGTACTGGAGACAGGGCACGTGGGGTCCGACATGGCGGCCGCCTTTACGGTGTCTATCACCCCGTCGTCGGTCGCGGTCGTGGGTAAGACCGAGCGCGGCACGGCGCAGGGGGTCTATTATCTTGAGGACTGCATGCGTCTTTCCGGCACACCGACCCTTTGTGAGGAGGCGGGCGAGCACGCGCCCCTCTTCTCTCCCCGTATGACCCATTCGGGAACCGAGCTTGATACCTTTCCCGATGATTACCTTGCCGCCTGCGCCCACGCAGGGATGGATGCTATCATCATCTATGCGGGGCATCCCGACTCTCACCTGCACGGCTTTCCCGACCCTGATGCCCTTTGGCCGGGGTCAGGGCGCGGCTACTGCGATTTTGCCAATCTTGCCTGGCGCGCCGAGGGCTACGGGCTTGACGTGTACGTTTACAGTCAGCTGATCTGTGACCGCCATCCGAGCGATCCCGATGCCTATGAATACTATGACGCCACCTTCGGGCGGATCTTCCGTGAGGCGCCCGCCCTGCGCGGTCTTATCCTGGTGGGCGAGAGCTTTGAGTTCCCCTCCAAGGATCCGCGCACCTCGGGCATACGGTCTCAGCTGAAGCCCAAGGAGGATCGCCGCCCCTCCCCCGGGCGCTTCCCAAGCAGTGACTACCCCGAGATGCTTTCGCTTGTGCGGGACGTGGTGCGGGCATACACCCCGGATGCCGACATCGTCTTTTGGAGCTATAATTTCGGCTGGACGCCGAAGGAGGACCGCCTTGCGCTGATCGAGCGGCTACCGCGTGATATTTCCTATCTTGTGACACTTGAGGTCTGGGGTAAGCATACGGCCGAGGACGGCAGGCGCTACAGCATTGCCGATTACTCGATCGCGGTGCCCGGCCCCTCGCACATCTTTACCGAGGAGGCCGAAAAGGCCCACGCGTGCGGCCTGCGCCTTTACACCATGGCCAACACGGGCGGCAGGACCTGGGATAGCGGCGGTGCGCCCTATATCCCCGCGCCGAATGCCTGGATGGCGCGCTATGCCGTCCTGCGGGAGGCGCGCGAAAGCTACGGCCTTTGCGGCCTGATGGAAAACCACCACTACGGATGGATGCCCTCCTTCCTCACGCTTCTTGCCAAGAATGCCCTGTCGGCGGGCGGGCGCGAGGATGGCGACATGCTAACGGCTATTGCACGGCGTGACTTTGGCCGTGCGGCCACCGCCGCCCTCTCGGGTTGGGCACACGTCAGCCAAGGGATGGCGCGCATCATCCCCTCGGTGATCGACCAATACGGCCCTTACCGTGCGGGCCCTGCCTACCCCCTCCTCTTTACCCAGACCGCCGCCGAGCTGAAGATCCCCAAGGCGCCGTGGGCATGGCATCCCGCCGGGGGGATCTGGAAGCCTGTCTATCCCGATGAGATCTTCCCCGATATTGACAATTCCCTGCTTCGCCTTTCACGCCTCACCGAAGCGGCTGCACTTTTTGACAGGGGCCTTTCCCTGCTTGAGGCCGCAAGGGACGAGGGCGGGGTTGCCCTCGGAAGTGAGCCATCCCGCGGCATCGCGGTGGTGCGCTATCTTGCCGCCTCCTTGCATACGGCGCGCCACGTAATGCGCTGGAACCTTGCCAAAAAGCTACTCTTTGCCCTGCGGGAAGGTGGCGAGATTCCACGGCGTGATGAGCTTTTTGCCGCCCTGGGGCTTACCGATGAGACCCCCACTGCCCTGGCCGCCCTCCTGCGTGCCGATGCCGAGGAGGAAAGAGCCTGTGTGGAGGCAGGCCTTGCCGCCTACCGTGAGGACAGCGCCATTGGCTTTGAGGCCTCTATGGAGTACGTCTTCAACGAGGAAATGGCCGCCTGGAAGCTCTCCGAGCTTGACCGCTCCCTGACCCTGCTTGACGACTATATGAAAGAATAATGTAAAAGGAAAAGGGAACTATGCGAAATGCGTGATGTTCTTAGCGGAGAAATCATAAATAACCTTACTTGATTTAATCCGCAAAAAACAAATAATTAACCCCGACAGATTTTAAAGTCTGTCGGGGTTAATTATTAAAACCAATATTCTTTCATCTTTGACAAAAACTCTTTCGTTATAGGGAAACCGGAATGTTCGCCTAAAACGGAATCTACCCCACAATAGGGACATTCCGCTGTTCCTTTTGAATCAGGAATCCAGTCTTTGATTTCAACAGGATCAAAAATTTCCAAGCAATAAAAACAACCGCATAGTTTGTCTTTCTGCAATTCTTCTTTGTGATTTGATGAAAATTGATGTGCTACAATGATATCGTTACTATCCATATC
>JAGBZZ010000200.1 GCA_017652965.1 Clostridia bacterium
CAAGAGAAATGCGGTTTTTTCGGGCAAAAAAATTGACATTGCGCGGGCGGTGGTATATAATTGAGAAAACACGTGAAAAGAGAAGGAGTATTGGGATGTCGGTTTTTCTGTTATCGCCCGAAAAAAAGCAGTACAAGGCAAATCTCCACTGTCACAGCACCCGCTCGGACGGGAAGCTTTCGCCCGAGGAGCTTGTGCGGCGATACCGTGCGAGGGGGTACGATATCCTCGCCATTACCGACCACTGCAGCCCGAAGGATCACAGCGCCCTCGGCGACCGTGATTTTCTTTTGCTGACGGGCTATGAGGCCTACATCCGCCCGAGCGAGACGGCGGCCTATGATGTCTTTTCACCCGAGATCCACCTCAATCTCTTTGCCAGAGAGGCGCACAACGAGGCGCTTGTCTGCTATAATGAGGCCTACACCAAGTATATCCCAAAGGAGCTTCACGCAGGGCTTTGCCGCGTCGGCTCGGAGGAGCCGCGCCGATATACCGTGGAGTATATCAACCGCTTTATCGCCACCGCGCGAGGGGCGGGCTATCTTGTGGCCTACAACCATCCCGTCTGGTCGATGGAGGATGAGGAGCGTGTCCTTTCCTATGAGGGGCTCTTCAGCCTTGAGATGTACAACACCTCCTCGTATCTCATTAACCGCTTAGAAGGGGGCGAGGTGCTGTATGACCGAATGCTGCGCCGCGGCATGCCCATCGGGTGCCACGCGGGGGACGATAACCACAACGGGGCGTTTGACGACAGCTTTGGCTTTTATACGGTGATCCTGTCCGATGCCCTCACCTACAGCGACGTGATCGGCGCCCTGGAGGCGCACGAGTGCTATGCCTCAAACGGCCCTGCCATCCACAGCATCGCGGTAGAGGGGGCGGCAGGCGAGCGGCAGGTGCGTATCGAAACGTCGCCCGCATCCGAGGTCTATCTGCACGTCGGCTCTAAAATGCCGCTTTCCGTCAAGCTTCCTGCCGGCAAGACCGAGACAAGCTTCACCCTTCCCCTGCACGAGAGGGCAGAGTACCTTCGCGTTTCGGTCTATGATGCCGAGGGGCACTGCGCCAACTCCCGCGGGTTCTTCCGCCGTGAGTGGGAAGGCTGAGCGCAAAAGAGAGGATACCGTATGGATATCTCGTGTACTGTGGAAAGCCCCGATGCCCTCGTGACCGCATCGGTGCGCCGCGGCGCCCACGTAAGCCCGGTGTGGATCCAGTCCCGCTGGGAGGAGGGGGAGTTTGCTACCTATATTCAGAAAAACGGCTGTGGCCACTGCTGTGTGGCGATGGCGGCACGCCTGCTTGGCACTTCGGACGTGACCCCGTATACCGAATACGAGCATTGCCGCGCCCTGTTCGGCCCCCCCGACAAGGCGCGGGACGAGGGGCACTTTCTGAGCCCGCGCGGGGTGGCGCTTTCGCTTCGCGGCTTTGGCCTGCGCGCCGAGGTGCATCCCTATGCCGGCGGGCGGCAGGCGATCCTTGCGGGGATCATGGCGGCGCTTCACGAGGGGAGGCTTGTGGTCTTTCTTTCCTTTCCCGACCGTCCCGGCAACCGCTTTTCCACCGGGGCGCACTACGTCCTGCTTTACGGCATCGATGCCGAGGGGCGCATCATGGTGGCCAACAGCTCGACCCGTGCCGTCACCGATACCCCCGGCCTGCAAGCAGTGACCGAGGGGGAGCTTTTGGATGCCATCCCCGAGGCGGATAGCGTGATAGGGGAGGGCGACACCTGGGGGCGGGAGCATGGATTTCGCCAAAATGCAGGATACGTGACGGTATCCGCGATGAATGAGGAGAATGGATATGTGTAATATTGCGGGATATATCGGCAAGCGGGAGGCGACGCCCATCCTTCTTGAGATGATGCGGCGCGAGGAGGGCTTTGCGGGTGGCTACTACACCGGTATGACGGTGCATAACGGGTGCGACCTTGTTACCGAAAAGGTGATGGGCGGGCTTGACCGCCTCCTGGCGGAGACCCCCTGCCGCACCATGCGCGGGACGTGCGGCTTTATCCACAGCCGCTCCAAGTCCGGCGGCGGCCCCGAATGGGGGCAGCCCTTTCTTTCGGGGGACGGCCGCTCATCCCTGATCGCCAACGGGACGGCCGGTTGGTTTCTGACCCCCGAGATGAAGAAAAAACGGTGCGATGCCGTGCTTTCCCTGGAGGCGGACGGCTACACCTTCGGCTCTCGCTCGCAGGGGGTGGTGGGGAATTATCCCGCCCTTGCCGACGGGACGGCCGTGCATTCGACAGACGTCATGTGCCAGTACCTCACCCGCCTTATCGACCGTGGGATGAGCCCGGCGGCCGCCATGAGCGAAATGATGAATGAGCTGCCCTGCGAGGCGGTGGTGCTTCTTATGCGGCGCGAGTGCCCGGACAGCATCTTTGTGACCCGCCTCAATTATCCTATGACGGTAGGCATTGCCGAGGACGGCGACGTATATCTGGCTACCACCCGTATGGCCTTTCCCGAGGACGTGCGGTTTCGCGACGTCCATCTTATGGAGCCTATGCACACCTACGAGGTGTCGCGCAGCGGCTGTACCGTTACGCCCTATCCCCTGCATCCGGGGATCGGGGTGGCCGCCATCACGCCGGCGCTTTTTGCCGCCGCCCGCACCCTGATGGCAGAGCGTCTGCGCGCCCTTGGCGGCAAGCCCGTCCTGGCCGGCCAGCTGCTTTCCTCCTATGACTCGGTATGGCCGGAGGGGCTTCTTACGCAAAGCGAGCCCCTCTTTTATGAGCTTTGCGAAAGCCTTGTGAGGGAGGGGTGCGTGGGCATCACCCCGGTAGAGACCGAGGGCGCCGCCCCCGGCTATACCGCCACCCGCTGTGGGATCTACTGGAAGGATGCGACCCAATAAGTGGGGCGCAAAAGAATACGAAAAGGAGATAGAATATGAAAACCGAGGTCTTTGAGTTCGCGGGGTATACCGCTACGGTGATCCTGCCCGATCAGCCGAATGGCAAATGGGTGTGGAAGACCGAATTCCTGCACGCCTTTGAGGCGGCCGAGTGCGCCCTCCTTGAAAAGGGGTACACGCGGGTCTATTATCAGATCAGCAATCGCTACGGCAGCTACAGGGCCGTGCGACTGATGAAGCGCTTTTACGATTTCGTGACGAAAAAGTACGCCCTTTCGGAGCGGTGCTGTCTTTTCGGCTTCAGCCGCGGGGGGCTTTACGCCTTCAACTTTGCCCTCTTCTATCCCGAGACGGTGGAAAAGGTCTATCTCGATGCCCCGGTGCTGGATCTGCGCACCTGGCCGTGGGACGATTCGCCCGAGCAGGTCGGGATGATGGCCGAATACAGCCTGAACCGCGAGACCCTTAAGAGCTTTGCCGGCAATCCGATCGAAAATCTTGACGAGTATTTTGCCCTCGGCCTTCCCACCATGATCGTGGCGGGCGGCGCCGATGAGGTCGTGCCGTACGAGGCAAACGCCGGCCGCCTTCTCGACTATTGCCGTCAGCACGGCATTTCCGTCCCCGCCGTCGTAAAGCCCACGTGCAAGCATCACCCTCACTCCTTGGAGGACGTTACCCCCATTTTGGATTTTATTATGAGCTGAGTAAAAATGATCCCCCCGTAAAACACGGGGGGGTATTTCAGTTTCGGGTAAAACCCTAAATATTACCGGCGACGCACAAGTGCGCTTTTTATTGGCCTGCCAGCCGTGCAATTGTTACTTGCTACCCGTAAACGGGTTTCACCATAAGCCTCCCTTGTGTAAAGGGAGG
>JAGBZZ010000201.1 GCA_017652965.1 Clostridia bacterium
GGAAGATTCGTAACTGTTGCGTATACGAAAAAGATAATTAAAACTAACACTGAAAAAATTGCGGACAACCCACCGATTCTTTCTCTACAAAAACTCCCCGCACAACGCCACGCTTGTCCCCGCGAAAAACGCAGTTTTTCGCCGACAAAAGTTCTTGAAGGGTCGGGGGGAACTTCTTCCAAGAAGTTCCCCCGCGGGGTACGGGGCAGAGCCCCGCGTTATCCCTCCGCGCTACCCCAACAGCCCTGCCATGGCCTCGGTCAGTTTGGCGAGGGTCTCGGGCTTCGCCGCCGTCAGGGGCAGGCGCACCTCGGCAGAGCAGAAGCCGAGGGCTTCCATGGCGGCCTTGACGGGGATGGGCTTGGTCTCGACAAAGACCGCCTTCATCAGCGGCAGCAGCTGACGGTGAAGGGCAAGACACTCGGCGGTCTTACCTTCCTCCCACAAACGGCAGAGCAGGTGCATCTCATAGGGGAACAGGTTCGACACCACCGAAATGACACCCTGGCCGCCCAGCGCCAATGTGGGGAGGGTCTGATCGTCGTTACCGCTATAGATCGCCAACCTGCCCTCCTAGCGGGCGGCCAGCTCCGAGGCGCGGGAGATGCTTCCCGACGCCTCCTTGATGCCCACGATCAACGGATGATCGGCGAGGGCATCGTAGGTATCGTTTTTCACCTCACAGCCCGTGCGGGAGGGGATATTGTAGACGATCAGGGGCTTCTCTGCCCCCTCGGCAATCGACAGGAAATGACTCATCAGCCCCTCGCTCATGGGGCGGTTGTAGTAGGGGGCCACCGCTAAGATCCCGTCGATGCCCTCCCGCGCGGCAAGGCGTGACAGCTTGACCGAGTAGGCTGTATCGTTGGTGGTGGTTCCTGCGATGATCGGCACTCGCTTATTGGCGGCCTCGGCCACCGCCGCCACACAACGGAGCTTTTCCAGTGTCGTTAAGGTGGGGGACTCCCCCGTGGTGCCGCAGACCACAAGGGCATCGGCGCCGTGATCGATCTGATAGGCTACCAAGCGCTTCAGCGCCGCGTAATCCACCCGCCCTCCCGAAAAGGGGGTGACGAGGGCGGTGGCAACGCCTTGAAAAAGAATCGGTTTCATAAGTTCTCCTAAAAAATGTATTGTTTCGCATAGGCTGAAAGATGGTTTGTTATCGGTATTTTGGCGGTGGCGGCAACAAAATTCGGGAAAACGGTTGCAATCCGCCGCGGGATGTATTATAATAATTAGGATGGATTACTATTGCCAAACGAAAGACGAAACGATATGATAACCAATACCCTGACCGAAACCTCGCTGACCACAAAGGATTTCTTCTACCATCTTCCCGAATCGCAGATCGCGCAAACCCCTGCCGAGCCGCGGGATTCCTCCAAGCTTCTTGTGCTTCACAAGGAAAGCGGCGAAACCGAGCATAAGATCTTCCGCGATATCCTCGACTATCTTCACGAGGGTGACGTCTTGGTGGTCAACGACAGCAAGGTCATCCCCGCCCGCCTCTACGGTATCAAGGAATCCACCGGTATCGACATTGAGGTGGTGCTGCTCCGCTCCCGCGGGCTTGACGTATGGGAGACTCTCGTTCGCCCCGGTCGCCGCTGTAAGCCCGGTACTGTCATTGTATTCGGGGACGGGCTTTTGCGTGCGGAGGTTCTCGAAACGGTGGAGGGCGGTAACCGTCTGCTGAAATTTTCCTACGAGGGCGA
>JAGBZZ010000202.1 GCA_017652965.1 Clostridia bacterium
CGATCTGATTATCTACAAATGCGCCATCCGTGAGCTTGACCTTAAGGAAAAGCCGCATATGACGATCTTGAATTGCCAACTCAATTCGCAGCTGGAGTGGATCGGCTTTGACGGTTGCTCGGCTCTTATCGATGCCTGCGTCTCACGAAACAAGCTGCAAACGATCGACCTCAGTCACTGCCAAAATCTTAAGTACCTGGAATGTGAACAGAACGAGCTGAGATCCCTGGATCTTAGCGCCAACAAGCAGCTCGTCTTCTTGGAATGCGGCCACAACCGGTTTACCCATCTTGATCTCGGTGAAGAGACGGTCCTGGCAAGTCCGGGGGTATCCGGCCAAAGCTACGAGATCGGCAAGGTGGTGGATGAGCGGTACGATCTTCATAATTTGCCGGAGGGCTTTGATATTTCCAGGGTCCGCCCGAAGGACACCGGCGACGGTGAGCCCTATCAGTTCTATGTCTATGGCGAAAAGGCCTTTGGCGCCGGAGGTAACCGGGAGACGGTCGGCGAGGATCTTTTGCTTGCGGTAGCGGACGACTGTTGCAACATCTCCTACGACTATTATGTCGGGAAGAACGTCAGCGGCAAAGATATCTATATGTCGGTCATCCTGACGGTGGAGGACAATCTGTATACGGTCAACTGTGCAAGTGATCGCGTTGTTTTGAAGGAATTCAACTATAACGGGGGCATCGGTGAGGCGCTTGAGAATCCCTTTACCGTGCGGCGCGGCGCTTCGACCGACGCCTTTGTCGTGGAGCTGTTGCCGGGCTATCGGGCCTCCTCCGATGGCATCAAGGTCTTTTATGAGTCCTCCGACCAGGAAAGGGTCGAGGCCGCCTCCTACGATTGGGATGGGACTACGTATTATGTGATCAACGGCAAGCGCGCCGGAGAGAACAGCAGCTACGGGATCTTGAAGCCCACCACCGTTTACGTTGAGGGGGTAGTCCCCGAGGGCGGCGGTGTTGGCGGCGGTGAGGATGACCTGCCCCCGGAGGAGACCACCGTGCTGACCGATGCGGCATCCGGCATCAGCGTGAGCATCCCCAAAAACAGCGACGCTGCGTTTTCGGAGGGGACTGTGCTTGAGGTGGAAGAGCTCCCGAGCGACGCTCTTTCGGCCGATGCGGCGGCATCGCTCGCCGAGGAGATCGCGAAGGAGCATAAGGTGCTGGCGCTTTACGATCTTTTCTTGCTTCTCGGTGGCTCCAAGGTCCAGCCGGGCGGAAGTGTCAAGGTCACCCTCCCCATCCCCGAGGATGCCGGCAAATACAAAAAGCTACAGGTCATGTTCTTGGATGCGGATGGCGCTGTAGCCCCCTGTAAGACCGATGTGAAGGGGAGCGCTGTGACCTTCGAGACCGACCATTTCTCGCAGTACGCCGTGATCGGTATCGGTGAGGGCGGCGGCCTTGGCGCCGGCGGTGTTGTCGGCATCGTGCTTGCCTCTTTGGTCGTCCTTGGCCTTGGCGGCTTTGCGATCTATTGGTTTGTCCTTAAAAAGAAGAGCTTGGAAGACCTCCTCGCGCTTGTCCGCCGATAAGGCAAAAAGCGGGTCGGGTCACGGTGGGCGGTACGGCGGATGCCGTGCCGCCCATGTCTGCCGTAGTACACGGCCTTTCCGAAAAAACAAAATTTTTTTTGGAAAAGGGCTTGACAAAGCGGTGGCAGTCCTGTATAATATCCTTTCATCAAATCTCCAAGGAGAATGGTTATGAAGCTTATGAGCCGCCCGCGGATCGACTGGAAGAAGACCGGCATCCGCCTTAAAAATTTGCGCGACCGCAGTCAGGCATTGCGGCGCTATGCGTGCTTTGTCAACCATTACCGCGACGGAAACTGTACGGGTAGCTGTACCTCCTGCGAATTCGATATCGACGCCAACATTTCCCGCGCCGAGCTTGCGGTCGTATTTCAAACGACCGAGAACGTCATTGCAAACTGGGAAAGCGGGAAAACGCCCCCCTCTCCCGAGGATCTCTTGTATTACTGCAAGCTGTGTGACGTAAAGCTTGAGGATCTTTTGGTGTTCGTATAACCGCTGTGGCCGCCCTTCGCCGCGATAAGGAGATATTCTGCTTTGGCAGTATATCTCCTTTTGTTATCCCACGAGGGGGGCAAAACGCCAATTTATGCAGATCCTGTATTTTTTGCGGCTTTCTCGCCTAAAAGAAGGGAAAGCCGCCGAATTGGCGGGAAAGCGCCTTTCCTTTCGCACGGGGGTTTGATATAATAAATGACACAAACGGGAAAGGTCCCGAAGAAATCAGAAAAGGAGAACTGCACAATGCAAAGAAAACACTATGACCTCTATGAGAAGTATTACCGTATGACCGTCGGTAAATTCTTTACCAAAGAACAGTGCCGACGCCTTCTCACCCTTCTTGCGGCCGGCCGCGGCGTGGAGCTCTCCGCCGAGGAATATATGGGGATCCTGCATGCGGTAGACACGGTAGAGGCCAACGACGTCACGGGCTTTGTCGAAAGCAAGAACTTTCAGCTTCTTTGCGACATCCTTGAGGAGGATGCCGAGGTTTCGACAGCCGCCACCGCGCTTGTGGCGGTGTATGAGGAGCTGGCCGCCAGCCGCGCCCCGCACTACGCCGACCCCGTGGAGTGGATGATCGCCCTGCGCACCGCCACCCCCCGCACCACCGAGGTAAGGCTGGAGCTTGCGTATCTCGAGTACGCCCGCGGCAACACCGACGCCGCGATCCACGAGCTGCAGGAGCTGGTGGACAGCCGCTGCTTTGCGGCGGTAGAGCATCTTGCCTTTTTGTGCCTTGGGGAGAGGGGGTACGCCGCCGAGGCCTATCACTACCTCTTGCTCCTCGATAAGATCTACACGAAGGAGCTTGGCCTTGCGGGCGCGGCGTGGCTTTCCTCGCGCCTGGCCTGTGCCAGGGCGGGGCTTTCGGGTGAGAAGGCCGAGGCCATCCGCAGAAGCATAGAAAAAATGCCGCCCTTCCTCACGGGTGGCACGGTTGGGGCGGGCGCGCCGATCGGCTTTAACCCCGCCTCGGGAAGGAGATACAGCTATGAACATTAACGCATCCATCAACCAATCGCTTGAAAAGGAGAACCGCCACTATCACGAGGAGTCCTCCTGCGTGCCTTGCACGCCGGGGCTTGACGTACGCCGTGGGATATGGGTCAAGGAAAGCGAGCTTGGCAAGGCCGATAAGATCGGCACCCCCGTCTTCTACGATGGGGAAAACGTCCTGATGGTTCCCTTTTCGCACACCCTGGTCACGGGTAGCACCGGCACCGGCAAATCCGAGGTCTTTTACAAAAATCAGCTTCGCCTGCTGGCCACCGCCCGCCCCGACCTGCGCCCCTCCTTTCTGATCACCGATCTTAAGGGGGATATCTCCGAGATGCAGGCCGAGTATCTGCGGCGGCAGGGCTACCGCGTGATCGTCTTTAACATGCGCGACCCCTACCGCTCGGCACGGTATAACTTCCTCACCCGCATCTATGACGACTATCGGGATGCCTCTATCATCGAGGCGGCACTGAAGAACGGGGAGATCGACACCTTCTTTGAGGGGGTGGAGTACAAGACGGTCAAGGAGGCGCGCGCCGCCGCGGCCTGCCACCGCCTGACCCTGCTTGACAGCGTAGAGCGGGCGGTGACCGAGCTTTCGCACATCATCATCGAGACCCACGACCCGAAGGACAAGATGTGGGATGACGGCGGCCGCACCATGCTGAAGGCCCTCATCTTTACTATGCTGCGCGATTCGGACGATCCCCGCACCGGGATGGACCGCAAGAAGTTCACCATTGCCAACGTCTGTCGGGCGGCCTACTCCACGCGGGACGACTGCGACGAGCTGGTGTCCTGGCTTTCGCGCGCCGACGATATCCTGTGCGTCAAAAACGCGATCGCCGCCAACTACCGCATCAACGCCAAGGTCACGCGGGACGGCTACGTCAGCACTCTGAACACCGCCCTTGGCAGCTACACCTCCGGCTCGATCGGGGCGATGACGGCCACCACCAACGACATCGACCTGCGCGAGGTGGCGAAAAGCGAGCAGCCCTACGCGATCTTTGTGATCACAGACGATCGCCAAAAGGCGACCAACAGCATCTGCATGCTGCTGATCAACAACCTGGTCAATGAGCTGATCGCCGCCGCCGATAACCGCCCCGAGCACGCCCTGCCGCGGGATTTCATCATCCTGGCAGACGAGTTTGCCAACATGCCCGCCCTGCCGAACCTGGCCGGTAAGATCACCACCCTGCGCTCCCGCCGCATCTGGATGACCATGGCGATCCAGTCGATCCAGCAGCTGCGGATGGTATACGGCGAGGACGTGGCCTCGATCCTCGGTGACAACTGCGACCTGCACCTCTTCCTTGGCTGTAACAACGATGAGACCAAGGATAACTTTGCAAGATCGATGGGGAAAAAGCTGGGGGTCAAGACCTCCTTTAACCTTTCCAACGACAACAGCGTCTCTGTCACCAAAAGCACCGAGGACGTACCCGTGATCCGAAAAAGCGACCTTGACAGCCTGGAGCTTGGCGAGTTCTTCCTCCGCTCCCGTCAGTGCCGCAACCTCCGCACCGCAATGATCCCCTACTTCCGTCAGAACCACCCGATCCTGCCGCAAAAGGAGCACACCTACCAAGCATATGATCCGGATGCGAATGTGTATGATATTTACAAGGTTCTCTCGCGCGTCTCGCGGGCATAAAAAGCGCGACGCGCTTTTTATATCCAAGTCGACGAAGGAGGCTTGGTATGGCATCCGTCGCGGCGCGACGGAATGGAATCCATTCGCGCCGCGAA